>NZ_DAINOE010000001.1:0-8645 GCF_036735525.1 Arsukibacterium sp.
AGAGCTGCCTACCGCTGATACCCCAGACAAGCTGACAAAGCTGTTGCCATTCTGACTTATAAGCAATCACACTGGGACGGTGTGGTTGCTGCAACGCTTACTTCGCAAAGGTCACAAATGGACTGCATCAGACTTTGCACTAAAAGGACGACTTATGTCTCTCAATTGATTTCCCGCAAGGCTTGCTGGTGGCAGCCAGATATATCAACAAACTACGAAGCGGAGCTGCGTACAGCACACAGGCATCAAAGACTACGGTGTAGTTTGAACTCATCAATTAATACCCCAATCCTAATTCCTGATCTAATTGGGATAATTCATCTAAAGCCTGCAGCCGTTGTGTTTCGATCTGATGTTGATAAAGTTTGATATCGTTAAAACGCACCTTTCTGCGATTTCCGGTCCGGTGAAAAGGAATTTGGTGGTCGTCCAATAACTTAATGAGTGTCGGGCGAGAAACATTAAATAAATCAGCGGCTTCCTGAGTTGTGAGTTCAGCATGGATAGGGACCAGCTTTACGCTTATCCGTCAACAAACAACGTGACGGATGGAAAACCAAGACGTTATGTTTTATCCAAGGAAGATTTAGATGGCATTAATTGATTGTGAGCGTAACAACAACCACACCTTGCGGTGTGGCTGTTGATCAATACGGCAGGAGTTGCTGCAGTTTCTCTTGGGTGTTGGCTTTGGGTAGCTCGGTTAACAAGCGGCATAGGTAATCATACGGCTCCAGTCCGTTGATTTTCCCCGCCAATTAGTCGTGTAAGCCGGTGATAGAAGTTCATGTTTCATACTCCAGTCCTGCTTAGTACCTTGGCTGGCAAACCAAATAGTCTTAGCGTGTTTAGTGTTCAGATTATCCATTAGCTGCATCAACTTCTGATCTGATTCTCGCTGCACTAGCGGCTCATCGAACAGGCCAGGCTGATAAACGCCGGGGTCATAAAAATCTGCCAACATTACACCTGCTTTGGCGTAACTTGGCGCTATAACCTACAATATATTAATTATTAATGATTGTTATACGTCATAAGCATCATTATAATTGCTATTATATTACTTAACCTGAACTCGGGATAAGAAAGTTTGAACTAAAGGCCCTCTTCGTGATCGGATCTTTCGACCAAGATAAACCCAATCACAACAAAGAGGGCCTATGCACAAGTTAGTGGAAGTATTTTGCGATGTCGATGATTTTTCTGCTGTTTTCATCCCTGAATGGGAAAAAACTTTGTTAACCGATGGAACTCGCAAGCGTCAGCGCTCTTGTCGCATGACGATGAGCGAAGTCATGACCATCATTATCTTCTTCCAGATGTCCCATCATCGTGATTTCAAAAACTTCTACACTGGCTACCTGGCTCATTTTTACAAATCAGCGTTTCCAAATCTACTCAGTTATACCCGCTTTCTTGAGGTGATGCCTACCGCCTTAGTGCCTCTTTGCAGCTACTTTTCCAGCCTGAAAAGTGAGCCAACTGGCATTGAATTTGTTGATTCAACCAGTATCAAAGTCTGTCATAATTTGCGCATTCAGCGGCATAAAACCTTGTCAGGACTGGCGTGCAGAGGCAAAGGCACTATGGGCTGGTTCTATGGATTTAAGCTGCATTTGATTGTGAATCATCAAGGAGGAATTGTGGCGGCCAAAATCACCCCAGCCAATGTACATGATACAAAACCAGTGGCGGACATGGTGTTCAGCCCCATGGATAAACTTTATGCCGACAAGGGCTACATCGGCAAAGCACTGTCCAGTGAGCTACTTGAGAAAGGCATCACGTTGGTGACGAATGTGCGTAAAAACATGAAAGCAAAGGCCATATCGTTGTGGGACAGAGCCATGCTATCAAGGCGCTTTATCATCGAAACCATCAACGACCAGTTGAAAAACATCTCACAGATAGAGCACTCCAGGCACCGCAGCGTTCATGGCTTTATGCTGAACATGATTGCAGGCCTCATTGCCTATCAATTGAAAGAGAGTAAGCCACAACTGAACATCACTAACGCGGAGTTTAATGCTATTACAGTCATGGCTCGTTAAACCGATCTCAGGTTAAATTAATATCTTTAGCCCGTGCAAGATGGACCCAATAAAAGCACATCCTATCCCTTAAATCTGAATTGATGAAAAATAGTTCAGCGGCTCGTCGAACCTGTTTCTCATTGAGCAAACCTAATTCATTGGCCTCATCAATTGAACTAATGACCAACAAAGAAAGCGCACTTTGGCAATCAAAATCAATTTCTTTAGTTTCAAGTGCATCCAACATCTCATCGATTCTAGCTGGATCCGCAAGTTCAATTTCCCAATCCTGCTCTCTACCAGTGGCCGGGAGATTTAATAATTTATTAATGGCATCTTCTGCTTCTATCTTTGGACCATAAAACTCTACAAACATAATTTATAGCTCCGGATAAGCTGTTTTTACACCAATTTCGGCTCGGGACAAGCCTTATCGTTGATGAAGCCACAAAAGAACCATCAGGCATTATAATACGTGCTGGAAACCCACTTGGTAAAGGAACTGAAATAGCACCGTGCGTTAAATTTCCAAGATTTTCTTGGATCAAACGTGCAGCAGCCTGATTATCTAAAAATTGACCGATTAGTTTTCCTGAACCATTAGCTCTTTTGGTTAAAAACTCAGTGGCGTCTTGTCCATGTGTTGTAAAAGTATGGTGAGCGTAACAACATAATAGGTCACCGTATCGCCACCGGCTTTTTTATCTATGCGTTTTACCAGCTTTTGCGCTGCATCATAACTAAAGCGGCTTTCACCCTGATTCGACCAGATAGTGTGTGGCTTATCAAAGATAGTGTAGTCTACCCGCCGGGTTAAACTGCTGCCAACATAACGGTGAGTTTGGTTACCACGCGCGTCATAGCAAAACCGCCGGCTGATGACTGCGGGTAACACACCTGGTTCATAACTGGAATTGACGTGTTGCTATACTTCCCCCAATGATCCTAAACACAAATAGGTTTTGCTAATTCCAGTCAATAACCCATTGTGACTCTTCGAAATAGGCCTTAAGTGACTCGATGTTCTCAATCCAGTCATCATAACCAGTTTCAAATGATTCGTTTTCTGAAATAACAACAAAAAAGCTTCCTGTATTGGCAGCGTCATCAAGCACTTTCACGTAATAACCAGCATCATCTCCCTGTAGTATTTTTCCAACAGTATTTACTCTGATCTTTTCCATGATTTTATCAGTCCACATAAGGTATATGAGCGTTGCAGGATTGCAAAAGCGAGGGGCCCCGATGCGTAATATTTAACAACGCCTGCAGGTTTGGCAACGGCGTAAAGGGGTTGCTAAAGCCCTGCCAGGTTTTAGAGATATTAGGGGCAGAAAAAATTAACTTTGAGTCTTCATACTTTTCGGCACTGTCGCTATGTCAGACTCAATTCTCAAAAAAAATGCAAAAAAATCCCCCCGCTAGCGGAGGGACTTTTTGGTCATTCCAATCGACCCTTGGCGCATCCTGCTGTCAACATAACAGACAGATCGCTTCAGCTTTAGTGAAAAACGCTGACAAAGCCATTAAACAGACTACGACAGCGATTGTAGTAAAGCCAAAACCACGACTGGACGCTCTACTCATTTGATACCTCAGTGACGCATTTTATTCTTTTTATTAGGATTTAAGACCAATATACCTAAATCCGCGCCTAGTGTAGTCAAGTTGTCAAAAAGTTACAACAGCTGTATTTTTAACCAGTCAGTAGCCTTGACTTAGATCTACCTGATTCAATAACGGCAAACCCTGCTCGGTACGTTGATAATTGTCGACAATTTGCGCAATGACCGTCTCTACACGAGTCACCGCTGAACTGTGTGGCGTGACCAACACCGCAGGGTGCTGCCAGTATGGGTGCTCTGTCGGCAATGGCTCAGTGGCAAATACGTCTAAGCAAGCTGCGGCAAGATGGCCACTGTCCAGCGCTTGTAACAGCGCGGCATCATCAACAATAGCGCCACGGGCGACATTAATAAAAATACTGCCGGGCGCCATCATCGCCAATACCTCTGTATTAAGCATCTGCTTTGTCTCTGGCGTTAAAGGGAGTAAACAGATCACCAGCTGCGCATTGGCAAAGGCCTCTGGCAGCGCTGACAGCCCGGCATAACAATCTACGCCGCTAAGCTGTTTAGGCCGGCGTGACCAGCCACTAATTTGATACCCCTTTTGTAAAAAATGAGTGGCTACAGCCGCCCCCAGCTCTCCTAAGCCCAACACACAGATACGCTGAAACCTTCTTGGGCTGCGCGAGCGCCATGTTCGGGCCTGTTGCTGCGCCACAAATTGATCTAACCGTAAGCGGTAATAGCTTTCAATGCCATCCAAATAATTAATCATCGCCTTAGTTAACGCCGGGTCGACAATGCGCGCCAGCGGCATTGGCGGTAAACCTGGATCAGCTAAAATGCCATCCACTCCCGCGCCAAAGCTTTGAAGCGCTTTTAACGCCGGCAAACTAGCTAAAGCCCCAAGGGGCTGCTTCCATAGCACGGCAAAACTTACCTGCTCAGGCCTGGGAATATCCGGCCAGATATAAATTGGAGTCTGTGGCAATGCCTGCTGCAAGCGCAGCTGCAAATCGTCAAGTTTTCTATCAGGAATAATCAGTGCTATGGCCAAGGGTGTCACCAAAGTGTCAATAAAGGGTCATGAAAACGCCATCATCCGGGTTGATGCTTAGCGCTTAATACCATAGCACGGAGCAGTGCCAGATGTTTAGTGTAGAACAGGTCATTAATCAGCAACTCCCCAGAGTAAGCCAGTCCCGCTGGCTCAACCGCCCGGTCACTGGCGCCTTACGTTATTTATTGCACGAGCAGGAGTTTCAACACTTTGCCGGGCGTTACCCACACTTAACAGGCCTGGAGTTTGTCGAGCAGGTGCTGGAGTATTTTTCGTTCAGCTATGCGGTGCGCGACAATGAACTGGAGCGTATCCCCTCTTCTGGCCGGGTCGTCATTATTGCCAATCACCCTATAGGTTCACTGGATGGCCTGGCGCTGATTAAACTGGTCAGTGATATCCGCCCTGATGTTAAAGTCATTGCCAACCAATTGCTGATGTCGGTGCAGCCACTGCATCCCTTGTTGCTACCGGTCAATAATATGCAAGGCGGTACTGAGCGCCGCCGCCTGGATAATATCCAGCAACATCTGGCCGCTGAGGGGGCGTTAATTCTGTTTCCGGCCGGCGAAGTATCCCGGCTTAAGCCCAATGGCATTCGTGATGGTAAATGGCACCCGGGGTTTTTACGCTTTGCGCTGGCAGCTAAGGCACCCATTTTGCCTATTTATATCGATGGCCGTAATTCTGCGTTATTTTATGGTGCTTCAATGTTGTATAAACCGCTGGCCAGCATGTTGCTGGTGCAGGAGATGTTTAAACAAAAACGTAAAAGCATCAGTTTACGCATTGGTGATCTTATTCCCTTTGATACCAGCAACAACTTGCCGTTAGATATTCAGTCAAAAGTTAAGCTGTTTAAAAAACACCTGTACCGCTTAGCCAAAGACAAAGCACCGTTATTAAACACCCAGACCGCCATCGCCCACCCGGAAGATCGGCAAGCCCTGAAAAAAGCCATTGATGGCTGTGAGTTACTCGGCAGCACGGCCGATGGTAAGCAAATGTATTTATACCACCACCAACAAAGCTCAGCCTTAATGCGCGAAATTGGCCGTCTCAGAGAACTGTCATTTCGGGCTGTGGGTGAAGGCAGCGGGTTTCGGCGCGATATAGACCGCTTTGACAGCCACTATGATCATTTAATTTTATGGGATAAAGAGCAACTGGAAATTGTTGGGGCTTACCGCTTTGCTAACACCGCTAAAGTATTAGCTACGCAAGGACAAGACGGCTTATATACCGCCAATTTATTCCAGTTTGAAGCTAGCATGCAGCCATTTTTGGCTGCCGGGTTGGAGCTGGGCCGCAGCTTTGTACAACCGCGCTTTTGGGGTAAACGTAGCCTGGACTACTTATGGTATGGCATCGGCGCTTATTTACAGAAAAACCCGGACATCCGCTATTTGTTTGGCGGTGTCAGCTTACCCGGCAGCTACCCGCAGGCCGCCCGCGATTTGCTGGTGTATTTTTATAGTTTGTATTTTTCGGATGCAGATCTTAAAGCCAGCTCGAATCATCCTTATCAGCTGCCGCTGGACATGATGCAGCAGTTGCAACAACAATTCAGTGGTCAGGACTATGCCGAAGACTTTGTGCAGTTAAAACATTTACTGGCCAATATGGGCGTTAGCATTCCTACTCTGTATAAACAATACAGTGAATTATGTGAACCGGGCGGCGTGCGCTTTCTGGCCTTTGGTACCGATCCGGACTTTGCTAATTGTATTGATGGTTTAGTTCTGGTCGATTTACAGCAGTTAAAAGCCAGCAAAAAGGCACGCTATCTGGGAGGCAACCCTCTTTAAACAGAGGTAAAAATGTAAAGCTTTGTAAAGTTCAGCTTTCATTCAGCCCCAGGGCGCTATACGTTGTATACTTGTACAAAATGTCGGCATAAGGCCGGCATACCGCAAGTTGCGGAGGATACAACATGAACCGCTTACCCAATGTAATACGCATTCTGCTGCTAAGCATGCTACTGCTTGCCAGCAACAGCTTTGCCCAACCACAGAGCCGGGTGCTTAGCGATCAACAACTGGATCAGATGCTGGCCCCAGTGGCGTTATACCCTGATGCTCTGCTTACTCATGTGCTGATCGCCGCTACTTATCCGCTAGAAGTAGTGCAGGCGCACCGTTGGCTGCAGAGCCAACCTGGTTTGAATGGTGAAGCCGCTGTCAATGCTGCAACCGAGCAAGACTGGGATCCCAGTGTGCAGGCGCTGACTGCCTTTCCTAATTTACTGGAACGGCTGAATGATGATCTGCAATGGACACAGCAGCTGGGCGAAGCCTTTTTAGCTGATGAAGCACAAGTGCTGGCCAGCATACAACGTTTACGGCTGGCTGCAGAGCAACATGGTAGCCTGGCGCAACTTGAACATGTCGTGGTAGAGCGCGAGCGCGAAGTGATAGTGATTGAGCCGGCGCAGCGTGAAGTGATCTATGTGCCCTACTATGACAGCCGAGTGGTTTATGGCAGCTGGTGGTACCCGGCTTACCCGCCGGTATACTGGTACACGCCAGGCGTACATTTCTCGCACAGCTATGTATACTGGGGCCCCAGCGTTATCGTGCGCCCGGGTTTTTACTTCAGTATCTTTGACTGGCATCACCGCCATATTATTGTAAACCATCATTACTATCACCGTCCGCCGCGCTATTACCCTAAGCGTCACCATCATTATGCTGACGCCCATCGCTGGCAGCATAATAACTATCACAGACGTGGCGTGCATTATCGGCAACCTCAGCTTAACCAGCAATTTAACGGTGGTTATGGCCAGCAATCTACCAGGGAGTACAGTCGGATGGCGCAGGATCAACGCCCGGTGCGCCAGCAGCAAACCGAGCACCAGTATCAACGCCGTAGCGCCGAGCAAGTGTCTATTCGCCAGGGACAACCCAGACCGCAGCATGACAGTAATGCGCACCGGCAAATGGCCGATGCGACACCGCGGGTAGAGCGTAACGAGCCGGTCAGCCAGGAACGGCGCAGCATGAATCCACAGCGTCGTTTAGAGCAAATTCGCGCCGAGCAGCAATCTGAAAGGATTCAGCCTGAGCGTGACCGTATACAGCCACAAAGGCCTGTCGCACAGCAACAAGCTGAGCGTGTTCAGCCACAGCGTGACCGTATACAACCGCAAAGGCCTGTCGCACAACAACAAGCTGAGCGTGTTCAGCCGCAGCCTGACCGTATACAACCGCAAAGGCCTGTCGCACAGCAACAAGCTGAGCGTATTCAGCCGCAGCGAGACCGTATACAACAAAGACCTGCGATGCAGCAGCAATCTGAACGGGTGCAGCAGCATCGGCCTGAAGTGCAGCCGCAGCCGCAAATCAGGACGACACAGAGTTTTAGTACACGCCAACAGCAACCGGTGACACAAACTACGCAGCAACCACATCGTCAGCAAGCGACACCGCAACGCGCAGCAGTCTCTGCTCAACCTGCAGCCATGCCAGCGGCAAGGACAGAAAACCGTAACCCGTCGCCTCGTCCGCAAAGCAGCACCTTTAATCGGGAGCAGCGCCAACAAATGCGAGAGCAATAATCAAAGTAATGTTTGATATAGAATAAGTCCGGCGGCTAATTTACACCTTAGCCGTCGAATTTTTTGATCCAGCCCAAAGACTGCTGTTTAAAAGCGCGCACAATGCCCGCAGTGATTAAACAGGAGCACATCATGAAAACACTCGTTAGCGCCCTCACCCTATCTTTAGGATTATTAGCCACCTCAGCTCAGGCAGAGTTTGCCGTCAATGTCGGTGCCATCAGCGTGATGCCCAGTGACAGCAGCAGCAATCTGGGCACGGTTGAGCAACTCGCTGGTCTCGCCAATGGCTCCACCGGTGTCGGTGTCAATAACAATACTCAGTTAGGCCTGACCTTTGACTACAGAATTGATCAAAACTGGGCAGTACAACTGATCGCCGCCACCCCATTTAGCCACGACATTAGCGGTACCGGCGCTATTGA
>NZ_DAINOE010000001.1:8655-141469 GCF_036735525.1 Arsukibacterium sp.
TGATGGTTTAAAAGTAGGTAAAACTAAACATTTACCACCTACCTTATTAGCGCAATATTACTTTGCCAGCAAAGATAGCAACATCCAGCCCTTTGTTGGCCTTGGCGTAAACTATACTCAATTTTTCAGCACCAAAGTTGATGATCAGCTAGTCAGTACTTTAGTGACGCTGGGTGTACCTGAAAATGCCAATGTCAGCATGTCTCTAAAGAGCTCTTTTGGCCTGGCAGCCCAAGCAGGTGTTAATATCAAACTGGCCGACAATTTGGGCTTACACCTGATGGTCAGTAAGATAGATATCGACACTAAAGCCCAGGTTAAGGTTAACGGTACCACTATACAGGCCGTTGATGTTGCCATAGATCCGCTGGTAGCCATGATTGGGTTACGCTGGACGCTGTAATCTACAAACGCTGTATATAAGGCGCCACTCCTACCATAGTCGGGGTGGCGTCTTTGTCTTTGCTCAAGTACATTACATATTTGCAATAGGGCTCTAAGCGCTTTCAACAATATGATGACGAGTTATGACGCCAAAACTTAACTGGCAACAACTGCTCAAATCAGGCAACCGGATTTTTATTGGCTCCCATGCGGCCGTGCCCACGGCACTAATCGATGATCTGATTGCTAATGCCAAAAGCCTGCACGACATTGAAATTGTGCAACTGGTCACCTTGTCTGATAACAAATGGGCCGAGCCGCGCTTTGCTTCATTGTTTAAGGTAAATACCTTTTTTATTGGTGGCGACACCATCCGCCAGGCCGTGGCCGAAGGCCGTGCTGATTACACCCCCTGCTTTATGACCGATATCCCGGCGCTCTTTACCGACGGTATATTGCCACTGGATGCTGCACTGATTATGGTCAGCCCGGCCGATGAACATGGCTATCACTCACTTGGCGTATCGGTTGATGTGATAGCCGCCGCAGCCAAAGCAGCAAAAATAGTGATTGCCCAGGTCAACCCACAAATGCCCATCACCTATGGTCAGTCTTTTATTCACCGCGATGACATAGACGCGCTGTTTTATGCCAAGCAAGCGCTGCCAGAGGTGAGTCTGCCAGAGCTGGATCCACGCACAGAGCGCATTGGCCAGTATGTGTCCCTGCTGGTAGAAGATGGCGCTACCGTGCAACTGGGTGTCGGTAAAATTTGTGCGGCCGTTACCCGTTATCTGGCGAATCACAAAGATTTGGGCCTGCATAGCGAAATGTTGACCGATGGCATGCTGGAACTAATGAAAAGTGGGGTCATTAATAACCGCCGTAAAACCTTTCATCCGGGTAAGAGTGTGGTGAGTTTTTGTATTGGCAGTAAAGCACTGTACCAATTTGTGCATCAAAACCCCCATATCGGCTTTTACCCCAGCGAATATGTAAATTCTCCGGCCAATATTGCCCGCAATGAGCGCATGGTGTCGATTAACAGCGCCATTGAGGTGGATTTAACCGGCCAGGTAGTCTCAGATTCGATTGGCCATCAATTTTACAGTGGTGTCGGCGGCCAGGTTGATTTTAGCCGTGGCGCCTCTATGAGCCCCGGCGGTAAACCGATCATCGCGCTGCCTTCCACCGCTAAACAAGGCAGTATTTCCCGCATTGTGCCGCATATCCGCGAAGGCGCAGGCGTGGTGACGACCCGGGCCCATGTGCACTATGTAGTTACTGAGTTTGGTGTCGCCTCACTGCGCGGTAAAAGCATTCGCGAGCGGGCACTGGAGCTTATCCGGGTGGCCCATCCTAAATTTCGTAATCAGTTATTGGCAGAAGTCAGAAAACATTACTGGGTACCGCATTATCAGCTGCAAACACCGGTAGAAGTACCTGAGCTTGGTGCCGTGGGCTTTAAAACCCTGACTGTGAATGGCGATAGTTTTGATTTAAGGCCGTTAAATCCCTCTGATGAGCGGCGTTTGCAGGAGTTTTTTTACTCTCACACCAAAGAAACCCTGCAAATGCGTTATAACTCTGTGCCCACTCAGATGAACCGCGAAAAATCCTGCACTTTGGTCAGCGTCGATCAATCTAAAGATTTAGCGCTGTGTATTGTTAAACAGCATGGCTCTATCGTCGAAATTCAGGCGGTAGGCCGTTATTACCTGATTGAAAGCCAGAATAGTTGTGAAGTGGCCTTTGTCACCCGCGAAAAATTTCAGGGCAAAGGCATGGCCAAGCGCTTGCTGGCCGAGATGATTGCCATCGCAAAAATACGCGGTTTCAGTTCGATGCAGGCCTATGTAAGGTCAGAAAACAAACCCATGTTAAAAGTCTTTGAAAGTGCTGGCTTTGTGCGTTTGCGCAGTGATGAACCTTCCGAAGCCTATTTACAATTGGATTTAGCAACGACAGGAGCCAGCTGATGCCGATTACGATTTTTAGCCACCCCAGCTGTTATTACCATGAAAACGGCGTAGACCATCCTGAATGCCCAGAGCGGCTGTCGGCCATTAATGATCAGCTTATCCGCTCCGGTATGGATTATGTAGCGATGCAGCAAGATGCCAGCCCGGCCAGCATAGAGGCGCTGTATCTGGCCCATGGTAAACGTTATGTCGATGAGCTATTTGCCAAGGCACCCGCCGAGGGGCATATTTGGTTAGATCCAGACACCATTATGGGCCCGAAAAGCCTCACTGCAGCGCTGCATGCTGCCGGCAGTGGCATTAATGCAGTGGATAAGGTGCTGGCGGGCATTAATCAGCAGGCATTTTGTGCGGTGCGCCCACCCGGCCACCATGCCACGCGCGAGCAGGCCATGGGGTTTTGTCTGCTTAATAATATCGCCGTCGCCGCTGAGCACGCACTTAATCAATATCAGCTTGAGCGTATTGCCATTGTTGATTTTGATGTGCACCACGGTAATGGCACCGAAGATATCTTCCGGCATGAGCCAAGAGTGTTGTTTTGCTCTTCCTTTGAGCACCCATTGTACCCTTACACTGGCGTGGAGGATCAAGCTGACAACAGTATTAATCTGCCGCTGCCCGGCGGCTGTCGGGGTGCCAATTGGCGCGAGCAGGTGAACCGTCACTGGCTGCCGGCTATTGATGATTTTGCACCACAGCTTATTTTGGTATCGGCCGGTTTTGACGGCCACGCTGAAGATGACATGGCCCATTTTATGTTACGTGAAGACGATTATCAGTGGATAGCCACTGAACTGAAGCTACTGGCAGATAAACACTGTCAGGGCCGCATAGTGGCCATGCTCGAAGGTGGCTATGCGCTCAGTGCCCTGGGGCGCAGCGTAGTGGCGTTTTTAAAAGGGCTGAGTTAGCGCACAGCCTCAGCCAACTGATACCAATGCGCGGCGGTTTCGCCACTGAGTTGCCGCCAATCGTCACCGCTCAATCCCTCGTTCTGACACAATTGATGATAGCGCTGCCACAGCTGCTGATAACTGCCCTGCCATAAACACAGCGGAAAATTACTGGCCAGCATCAGTCGGCTACCTGGCCAGTAGTGCAACAATTCGCTCAGCACCCGGCGCTGCCAGTCTGGATCGGCCTCAGTGCTTTCTCCCGCGCGCTGAAGTTCCCAACCACTGAGTTTAAGCGCAATATTCGGATAGGCCGCCAGCTGTTTTATCGCACTCTGCCAGGCCAACCACTGTGCATTTTGTACCAACCCCGCGTGATTCAGCACCAGCTTAAGCTCAGGATACCGCTGGGCTAGCTGTTCAATAGCGTTAACATTTGCTATCGACGCCAACTCACACTGCACTTCAAGTAATAACTGGTGCTGCTGCAATAATCTGGCAATCTGCAGCATCTGGGGCTGCTGCAGTAAATGCTGGTCCGTCCCTTCAAAAATATGCCGCACCCCTACCGGTTGATAAGCAAGCAATGCCTGCAAAGCTGTCTCTATTGCCGGTAAGGGCTGAGCACAATCCAAAAAAGCCACGGCGCGATAAGGGCAACTAAACTGGAGTCGACGAAGCCAGGCCAACTCCCGCTCTGGCCTGGCATTATCAAAGCCTGCTTCAATATGCACCAGCCCGGCCAGTTGAAAGGGCGCGGTTAACTGCAAATCTTCAGGCAGAAAATCTTGTTGTAACAGGTTTTTTTCTGGCCAATATGGCGGGTTATGCTGGCGCAACCAGTGATAATGACCATGACTTAACTGCCACAGATGCAAATGGGGGTCAACAATCGGCAGTTGCTCGACAGCCTGAGCTGTTTCAGTTATCCCGTTCATTGCGCCGTGTAACCGCCATCGATAAGTTGCAGGCTACCGCTGATAAAAGCGGCCTCGTCACTGGCTAAAAAGGCCACCAGCGCCGCCACCTCTTCGGGTTGCCCTAAACGGTTTAAGGGTTGCAGCGCCGCTTCTTCAGCGACTACCTGAGCTTTATCTGCGCCGCTGTTAGCGCAATAACGATCTATTGCCTGATGAAACAATGGGGTTTCAATGGTACCGGGGCAAATCGCATTAGCGCGGATTTGATAAGGGGCATAATCCAGTGCCGTGGTTTTTGCCATTGAGGCCAGCGCATGCTTGGTCAGGTTATAAGCAAAAGAATGGCGCTTGCCAATCAGCGCCTGATCTGAAGCAATCAACAGTACCACCCCCTTTTGCTGCGCTTTCATTTGCGGCAATACCGCCTGAATTGCCGCATAGGCCCCCTTTACATTCAGCGCAAACAACGCATCCAGCATAGCTTCATCGGTCTGTTCAATAGTCGCACTTAAATGACGCCCGGCATTAGACACCAACAAGTCCAGGCGTGCTGTCTGTTGCAATACAGTGGCAATCGCCTGGTGCACTGCAGCCACCTGACTGACATCACACTGCACATAGTGGCCAACCCCAGAGGGTTTAACATCTAAATTAAATACCGCATAGCCCTCTGTCAGCAGCCGTTTTACTATCGCCAGGCCAATACCCGAGCTGCCACCGGTTACCACTGCCACTTTACTGCTACTGGTCATATTGTCTCCTGCTCATCGGCTCAGCCATGCATTTTTTACTCGTTGTAGTGTAAAGGTCCCGCGCGCCGACAACCAGAAAAAAATCAGCGTCTGTCATCACAATGTCACTAAAGTGTTTTATTTTGAGGAAAAATGTGGTAGAAGTTTTGTTGAAAATAACAACAACATCAGAAGAGGCCGTATTATGGAAAGCTTCGAAGACTTACTGAATATGTTGGAGCGCCCCGCTGCCAAACCTAAAGCAGTAAAGCGTAAATGGCGTGAAATTGAAGAGCTGAAAGATCGCCAGCGCCTTAAAAAGGAACTGTGCGACATTGACTGGACCATAGAGCCAGAACTCGCTGATATAGAGTTATAGTTAACAAAGCCCAATAGCAATATTGGGCTTTGTTGCTTTATTCTGTCACTTAAAACAGTGAGCTGTTGTCTAAGCGGTTTGCAATTTACGCTTATGGCAGAGCTATTGGCAAACTGAATGCCAGTTAATCGCGCCTTTACCAGAGGCAGTTAACAGGCTATTGGTTTGCAAAAAATGGCCACACCCCAAAAAACCGCGATGAGCAGACAGCGGTGACGGATGCGGCGCCTGCAAAATAGCATGCTGTTCGCCATTGATTAAGCGCGCTTTCTTTTGCGCGTGTGAACCCCATAACAAAAAGACGGTGTTTTCGGTTTGCGCACTGATTTGCCTAATGACCTGATCAGTAAATTGTTCCCAGCCCAACTTACGATGTGAATTTGGCTGATTGGCCACCACCGTCAACACGGTATTGAGCAGCAACACCCCTTGCTCCGCCCAACTGCGTAAATCGCCATGTGCCGGAATAGTAAAATCGGCATACTCCAGCGCCAATTCTTTATACATATTGGCTAGAGACGGCGGCACCCGCACACCAGGACGCACTGAAAACGCCAAACCATGCGCCTGATTAGGCGCATGGTAAGGGTCCTGCCCGAGGATCACTGCCTTGAGTTTATCCAAAGGCGTCAGCTTAAACGCATTAAACACATCGGCTTCTGGTGGATAAATTACGGTGCCCGCGGCGCGGGCTGCCTGCAACTGTGCTTTTAACTGCGCAAAGTATGGCGCTGCTCTTTCTTGTCCCAGCAGAGGTTGCCAACTCATCAGGCAGGTTCCAACTGACGGATAGCCTGCTCCAGCGCACTGAATTCAGCCGGAATATCCTTGCTTAAGCCCGGCTCTGCCGCACAGGCCGCCAGCGCGGCTGGCAGCGCAATAGGCGTTCCCAGGATATTCTCTACCTGCTCTTTAAATTTAGCCGGATGCGCAGTTCCCAGAAAAATGCCGTATTCGCCTGCTTGCAGGCTACGCTTTAGCGCCTTATAAGCAACAGCCGCGTGCGGCTCACTGGTATAGCCTTGCTGAGCCAATTGACGCATACCCAATTGGGTATCATCTTCATCCACCACCACAGCTTCAATGTCGCTACGCTGAATAACCCCCTGAGCTAACAGTGCTTCGACTCGGGGCCAGTTGTTAGGCGCGCTGACATCCATGGCATTAGACAAGGTCGCCACTGTTTTATTAGGCAGCCATTGGCCATCACGCCAATAGCGTGGCACCGTATCATTCAGATTGGTGGCAGCAATCAGGCGCTTAATGGGTAAGCCCAACGCCTTGGCAATCAGGCCGGCGGTCAGGTTACCAAAGTTGCCACTGGGAACCGCCACCACAACTTGCTGGCGTTTTTCTGCAGGCAACTGGGCAACAGCTTCAAAGTAATAACAAATTTGTGCAAATAAGCGACTGATATTAATAGAGTTAGCTGAATTTATATTGTACTCACTGACCAGCGCCCGATTATCAAATACCTGCTTAACCAATGCCTGACATTGATCAAAGTCACCCTCTACGGCCAGCGTGTGGATATTTTCGCCAAGGGTAGTAAATAATTTTTCCTGCAAGCTGCTGATTTTGCCCTTTGGAAATAAAATGACGACATTAACCCCCGCCTGACGATAAAAAGCATGGGCCACCGCCGCACCGGTATCCCCTGAGGTGGCAGTGACAATAGTAGTACGACGTTGCCCCTGAGCTTTGGCCAGCGCCTGCGCCATAAAACGGCCGCCAAAATCTTTAAAGGCCAGTGTAGGACCATGAAACAACTCCAGGCAGGCCAATTGCTCATCTACCGGTACCACGGGTGCGGCAAAGGTAAAGGCCTGCTCTACCATCTGCGCAACCGCCTCGGCTGGCAGCTCATCACCAATTAAGGCGTGTAAAATCGCACTGCTACGCTCAACTAAAGGCATAGCTAATAGTTGTTCCACATCTAGCTTTGGCCAGACGGTGGGAAAAAACAACCCTTGCTGCTGGCCCAGGCCCTGACGTACTGCTTGTAAAAAACTCACCTGCTCGGCAGGCACTTTTAAATTTGTTAATGGCATTCTGACTTCCTACAGCGCTCTGGCGCCAACGGGGGATAAACGGCAAATATGAGTTAAGGCATCCTGATTTTTAGCATAATGCTCTGCTAAGTAGGCTGCTGCTTCAGTGGCACTATCATCATCCTGACACAGTGCAAACAAGGTTGGACCGGCGCCAGAGATGCCTAAATGCAGCACTCCTTTGGCCAGCAACACCTGTCTTAACGCGGGCAATTCAGGAATAAGTGGTGTGCGCGCCGGCTCAGCGATAAGATCGCGCAAGGCAGCCACCGCATCGGCTTCATCCTGACAGTACAGCGCACTGACAAAACGGCTTAAACAACCAGCAAACTCAATGCTCTGTGCCAAACTGAGTTGCTGTGGTAATACGGCACGCGCCGCTTTAGTCGATAACACTGTGCCAGGATAGCTTAGCACCACCCGCCAATGCGAAAACCATGGCAAGCCACGACTGATAAGCGGACTGCCTGGTAACATCAGTTGCAAGCCGCCCAGGAAACTAGGCGCCACATTATCATAATGCACACTGCCACTGACGCCGCCCTCAGCCTGCGCCATTAACTCCAGCAGCTGCGCCTCGGTTAACGGCTGGCCAAAATATGCATTAAACGCATACAACGCCACTACTATAGAGCAGGCACTTGAGCCCAGACCGCTTCCTACCGGCAAGTTTTTATCCAGTTGCAACGCCAGACGCGGCAAGGGCTGGCCACCTGATTGCAATACTGCCTGCTCAAAGGCATGGTAGCATTTAAGCACCAGATTATCTGTGCTGTCCTGCGGTAACTGATGCCGGTAGCGGCCAGTGATATTAAGGCTTAACTCTGGCTGCTGCCGCAAAATATGCAACACATCCCCCAGCAAGTCGCCATTTAGCGGCTCAAAAGCCGCTCCCAGCAAATCAAACCCCACTGAGACATTGCCGGTTGACGCCGGTGCGAAATAACTTTTAGCTAAAGCATCTTGTTGTTGCATCGTTATTACACCTGTTGTTGCCAGCTAAGCGTACGCATCACATCACTGAATACGCCGGCGGAGGTCACAGCGGCACCGGCACCATAGCCCCTTAATACCAGCGGGATCGGCTGATAATAACGACTTAAGATAGCCAGCGCATTTTCACCCTCTTTCACCTTAGCCAACGCATGCTGTTGATCCAGCGCCTTAATGGCAACCCGACACTTACCCTCACGTATTTCACCAATATAGCGCAGCACCTGTCCTTTGGCGTTAGCCTCTGCCAGCAGGCCGGCAAAATAGCTATCCAGACTGGGCAAGCGCGCCATAAAGTCCTCTACGCTGCCACTGGCATCAAAATCAGCCGGCAACACAGACTGCACTTCTACATCAGCTAAATCCAGCATTAACCCAGACTCGCGCGCCATGATCAATAATTTACGGGCAACATCCATACCGGATAAATCATCGCGCGGATCCGGCTCGGTAAAGCCCAGCGTTTTGGCTTTCGCCGTCACTTGCGATAACGCCGCACCGGCTTCCAACTCACCAAAAATATAAGATAAAGAACCGGATAAAATGCCCTCAAACGCCAGTAATTCATCACCGGCATTCAGCAGACCTTGTAAAGTATCAATCACTGGCAAGCCAGCGCCTACGGTGGTTTCATATAAAAACCGCCGCCGCTGTTGCTGTGCTGCAAGGCGCAGTTGCCGGTAATAGTCCAGACTGGCCGTATTGGCCTTTTTATTGGGCGTCACCACATGAAAACCCGCTTGCAGAAAATCAACATATTGCGCAGCAATCTGCTCTGAGCTGGTACAGTCGACTAATACCGGATTGGTCAGGTGCTGCTCTTTTACAAAACGGTTGAGCGCCTCAAGAGAAAACTCCGCTTTAGCTTGCGACAATTGCTGCTGCCAGTCAGCTAGCGGTATGCCATCTTTGGCTAGCAATAACTGCCGGCTATTGGCAATACCATAGACGTTTAGCTTAACCTGACGCTGCTGTAAAAAACTTTGCTGACGGCCAATTTGCGCCAGCAACTCACTACCGACAACGCCACAGCCTACCAAAAAGACATCGATCGCCGGTGTGTGACTGAAGAAATTCTCATGACACACTTTTACCGCATCCTGACACACTGCTTGCTCGACCACCGCCGAAATAGATCGCTCGCTACTGTCTTGTGCTATGGCAACAACATTAACGCGAGCCTGAGCCAGTGAGGCAAAAAATTTAGCGGCCACGCCGCGATGCTGGCGCATACCATCGCCGACTAAACTGACAATCGCCATATCTGACAGAATAGATAAAGGCCGTAATAATTTACTATGTAGTTCGAGTTCAAATTCCTGCTCCAGCGCTTTTTTTGCCGGAGCCAGATGCAATTGCGATACACAAAAACTGATACTGAACTCAGAGGAGGACTGGGTAATTAAACTAACGGAAATCTGCGCCCGAGCCATAGAGGCAAACACCCGGCTAGCCATACCAACCACGCCTTTTAAACCTGGACCGGAGACAGTAATCAGCGACAAATGCTCTAAACTGGAGATACCTTTGACTAAGGCTGCGCCATCACCTTCGGTATCAATGCAGGTGCCGGGGGCGGCCGGGTTAAGGGTATTTTTGATATAACAGGGAATAGTAAAGCGGGCCAGCGGTCCTATGGTTTTGGGGTGTAATACCTTGGCACCAAAATAGGACAGCTCCATTGCTTCATCGTATGATAAGCGGTCAATCAAGCGGGTTTGTTTTACCTGACGCGGATCGGCGCTGTAAACGCCATCAACATCGGTCCAGATTTCGCAGGCTGAAGCGCGCAAACTGGCGGCAATAATAGCGGCTGAATAATCTGAGCCATTACGCCCCAACAAGGTAGTTTCACCCTGGCTGTTACTGGACACAAAACCCGCCAGTACATATACAGCAGCTGCTTTGGCGGCAATCGCCAGCTGTAATGCTGCTGCTGAGGCCTCAATATCGGCGGTGGCGTTTAAGTAATCACCCTGGCTTTTCACCAGTTGCACCGCATCCAGCGCCAGTGCATCAACATGTTGGGCTTGCAACAGCGCGCTCATCAAAGCCACACTGAATTGTTCACCAAGGCCGAGCATTTGTGCTTTGATATGATCAGGACAATAGCGTAACAATTGAATACCTTGTAACTGCCCGGCTAATTGCTGTAATTGCTGGCTAATTAGGTGCTGCAGGGATTGTTGTGGCAAAGCTGGTGCTATGGCCAGTGCTTCGCTGAGTAACTGCTGGTAGCGCTGCTCAAGTTGCTGCAATAAGCTCTGATAATCGGCCCCTAAATAGGCCAGATCGGTCAATTCAACCAGTAAATTTGTGACCCCTTGTGGTGCAGATAACACCAGACATACCGGCTCAGTGACGGCTTGCTGTTTCACTATCTGCGTCACTTCTGAAAATCGCTTCAGCGATGCCAGTGATGACCCACCGAATTTTAGCACCCTCATGTTATACCCCTTTGCGCGTTAGCTATTAATTACGTTGTTTACGCAGACCTGGTGCCAAATGGCAAAAAAAAGACCCGTGACAGTTGAGGTCACGGGCCTTTATACAGACAACACACCGCCGACCTCCTACCCCGCAGGGTTGGTGGTAATAATAATGGTTGTGAGTACAGTTGTTTTTATTTTCATCGACACACTATGCACAGACTTATAGACGTCTGTCAAACGTTTTTGTACGCTAAGCGCATTTCAGACTAATACGGGGCTAAACTAACGGAGCAAACTGTTTAACCTGATTACGTCCGGCTTTTTTTGCCGTGTACAGCGCCACATCGGCTTGTTGCACCAGCTCATCGGCTTGCTGGCCGGCACTATATTCACTGACCCCTATGCTTATGCTGGTAGTCAATACTTGCTGCTGGTAGTTTAAGCGTAAGGCGGCCACTTCTCGGCACAAACGCTGTGCCAGGGTAATGGCACCTGACAGCGGCGTATCTGGCAAAATAATGGCAAACTCTTCACCACCATAACGACCAAACAAATCAGTATCACGCAATAAAGTCCCCACCAGTCTGGCGACTTCAATCAGCACCAAATCACCAGCTTGATGACCATAGTGGTCATTTAACAGTTTAAATTTATCTAAATCAAATAACAGCAGCGACAGCGGATGCTGATAGCGATCGGCGCGCTGCACTTCATAGCTCAATTGCTGTTGCCAATAACGGCGGTTGAGTACGCCCGTCAGACCATCAGTGCGGTTAGCGAGCTCCAGTTGCTGGTTGCTCTGCTGCAACTGGCTCTGGTAGACATAGGCATCAGTGGCATCTTCAATTAACAAACACAAATAAGCGGTACCATCGGTAGCATCATTTAACGGCAGCATGGTGCAATTTTGTGCCATCACATCTGCGCCATGGCTCAAAGGCCGCAAATGTGGCAGTTTTATCACATACAGCCGCTGTTCCCAGGAACTAAAAGCCGCGCTCTGCAGCGCTAAAACCGTCGACAGTTTGCGACTTAGCCAGGCTTCTGGCGCTTCAGGAAACACCTTAAATAAGGATTTGCCCTGCACGTCCGCTAACTGTAAACCAGCATGGCGGCATATAAATTGATTTAAATACACAATAGAAAATTGTTGATCCAATACCACAACGCCAACATGAAATTGACGCAGTAAAGGCTCTAGTAGGCTGGAAAGATTCATTAAAAGTCAGCCAGGATCTTATCCAGCATACCTTGCAATTTAATCACCGCTTCACCGGGTATAAGTAAAATCATATTGCAATCGAAACTGTGCGCCGTTAACTGATAGCGGATATCAACCTTTAAGGCGAGATCCCAGTTAAACGCCGTTTGCGCCAGCTTATCCGCAAAGTTAGCGTCACCAGAAGAGACGATGCGCGGTGCAGCATAAGAAAAATTATTATTCAGTTGCTCAGCCAGGCCATTTAAAAAGGTAGTAGTTAATACTGAACTGATATCGGTTAATAATTCAGGCTCAGACATTTCTTCTGCCTGATAACCCAATAAAGCGGCAATTTTTTGCGAGTTATCCAGTTGATACAACAAAATGGTTTCACCGCGAAGACCATCATCACCAAAAAACCCCAAGCTGACCATAGCGGCACGACGATCAGGAAACTGTAGCCGGAATTGCTCAGGGATTTGATCGGCCCGCACTAAATGAATGGCTGGCACCTGTAAATGCACCAGGGTGCTTAAAAATCTCGCCAACTTATCACTGGCCAGCCCCATAGCCACATTAATCAGCTCTTGCAGGCAATCGCGTTGTTCTTCCGTGAAACTGAATACTGTCATAGGATGCCATACTGCTTCAAAACCGCACCCAGCTTATCGCTATTTACTGGTTTATGGATAAAAGCCAGCGCACCAAGTTCCATCACCCGCTGTTGCATTTGCGGCTGAATATCAGCTGACACCACAATCGCAAAAGTATCGATCTGTTCAGCTTTTACGGCTTCCAGCACACCAATGCCATCGAGCTCGGGCATGGTTAAATCCAAAAACATAATACCCACTTCCTGTGAACGTAAAATAGCCAATGCTTCCAAGCCATTACTGGCGGTCAGGATAGTCGCATCAAAATCAGCTGGTAAGGATTTTTTCAGCTGATTACGGGCTAGCATGGAATCATCACATATCAAAGCGGTTAACGGCATGAATAGGGCCTGCTTATTCTGGTTGTTATGAGGCTATAAAGTGAAAAAATATATAGCTATGCCCGGCTTAATGCAACCGCAGTGGGCTAAAAAGCGGGAAATACTGCTGACTATTTTTGAAAAGCTATTTGCATTACCAAGGTTATTGGTTAAGGTAAGCTTAGGCTAAACCTATATAAGAATGAAGACAAGGCACTGGCATGCAGCAAAAGAGTTTGTCCCGTAAGCTGTTAACAAAAGTATTGTCGGTCTATTTTATTCTGACCTTTATGGTGACGCTTGGTCAGATCGTAGCGGAATATTACAATACCAAAAATTATATAAATAGCGAACTGGAAACCCTGCAGCAAACCTTTTCCGGAAGTTTAACCCGCGCTATCTGGGAGTTGAACACCCCTCAGGCACTGGTAATTGCTGATGGATTACTGGCTATCCCAGCGATAGAAGGCATTATTGTGCGTGATGATAGCGGTACCGTTATTACGCAATTGGGCCGCTATATTGACATCCAGGAACGCTTCAGTACCCAGCTGGTACGTGAAGGCTTGCGCCTTACCGAACAGAAATCAGGCATCTTTGGCTATACTTTTCCGCTTATTTTCGAGTTTTCTGGCCGCGCGACCCAAGTTGGTGATGTGACGCTGTTTTCCAGCCGCGCCATCGTTATTGATCGCATAAAAGTAGGCATTTACTTTCTCATCGGCAATGCCATGCTGAAAACCACTTTTTTAATTATTTTATTTTTAATCGCCTTTCGTCAGCAACTGACTATACCGCTTGCGCAGCTAAGCCAGCAAATTGAAGATTTAGAACTGGATCAGCTGGACGGTGCCAAGGTGGATATGCCGCCCGGCCAGGCCACTGAACTGAGTTTGATGGCCGAAGCCTTTAACCGCTTGATCAACCGGGTGCAAGATTACCGGGCGCAGCTGCAAAATACCCAAAAACAATTAATGGTATCCAATGAAAAGTTGGATCAGCAGAATTTGCTGCTGGAGCAAGAAGTCTCGCGCAAAACCTCTGGTTTAAGTCAGGCGATGATGGACTTGCAACAACAAAAACAAGAGTTAGAGGTTAAACAGCAATCGCTGCGTGAAGAAATAGAGCGCCGCAGACACACTGAAGCGGCCTTGCGCGGTAAGCAAGCAGAGCTGGAAAGGCTGGTCGAAGACTTAAAGCAAGCACAAGACCGGCTGGTGCAGTCTGAAAAGATGGCGGCGTTGGGAGGTCTGGTAGCGGGGATCACCCATGAAGTAAATACCCCTGTAGGTATTGGTGTAACGGCTACCAGCTTTTTAACTGAAAAACTGCAGGCCCTGTCTCAGGCATACCAGGATAAAACCCTGACGCCAAAAGCACTGGAGCATTTTATTGATGAAGCCAGCCAGGGTGCTGAGTTGCTGCAATCCAATCTGGAGCGCGCGTCAGAGTTGATAGCCAGCTTTAAACAAATTGCTGTTGATCAAGCCAGTGAAGCAATACGTACCATCAATTTAGCCGAATATCTTCAGGAAATTATTCGCTCGCTGCAACCTAACTTCAAAAAAACCAAACACCAGATTGAGGTTAATTGTCCGGATAATATCATTCTGAGTTGCCCGGCCGGGGCTATTTCGCAAATCTTCACTAACTTACTGATGAATTCGCTTATTCATGGTTTCGAAGACACTGATGAAGGTTCTATCCGCATTACCGTGCTGGAAGAGGATGACAATGTCGATATAAAATACAGCGATGATGGTAAAGGACTATTACCAGAGCAATTGGAACAACTGTTCCATCCGTTTTTTACCACTAAACGCGATCAGGGTGGCAGTGGTCTGGGTACCCATATTACTTATAATCTGGTACGACAAACTTTAGGTGGCAGCATAGCGGTTACCAGTGAGCCGGGCAAAGGCCTGCATTACCATATGCACTTCCCAAAAAAGCTCAAACTTAAGTCTTAAACCACGTTATACTCGCCGGCTTGAGTGATAAGGAACAAGCTATTATGTGGTTTAAAAATGTACGGGTTTATCAGCTGGCTAGCCCGCTGACACTGGATCAGGCAAGCTTAGAGCAAGCGTTTGCAGAATATAAATTTGTGCCCTGTAGCGGCCAGGAAGCCGTTCGCAGCGGCTTTAGTTTTCCATTGCATCAAAGCATTACTCAGTATTGTCACCTGCAGGCCAATCGCTGGTTTTTTGCTGTAAAGCGCCAGGAAAAAGTCTTGCCTGCGGCGGTGATCAACGAAGAGTTACAACCTAAAATTGATTCGATGGCGCAAGAGCAGGGGCGTCCGCTCAGTCGTAAAGAAAAACAGGCGTTAAAAGAAGAACTGATACAGACTTTATTGCCACGCGCCTTTAGCCGCTCGTCGTTAACGCAAGGCTACTATGACAGTGAGCACAACTGGCTGGTGATCAATACCGGCGGTGCCGGCAAAGCAGAAGACATTCTGGCCCTACTCAGAAAAGCACTGGGCTCCTTACCCGCCCTGCCTTGGCTGGATAACCATAAACTCAACAATAGCCTGCAGCTTTGGTTGCAACATCAGGCGTTGCCTCAGGGTTTTGTGCCAGGTTCAGATGTCGAATTAAAGGCACCAGATGAAGAAGGCGCCAAAGTAAAATTCAGCAACCATTTACTCAGTGCCGAAGAAGTACAAACCCACCTGCAGGACAAGTTGGTTACACGCATTGCCTTGCAACAAACAGATGGTTTGAGCTTGACGGTAAGCGATGATAATGGCATTAAGCAGATACGCTATCCAGACCTGTTGACTGAACAACATGAAGAATTAGGCTGGGAAGATTTAGCGCTGCGTCTGGATGCTGATTTACTGCTGATGGCCGATAGCCTGAATAAAGCATTATTGGCCATTCAACAACAAGTTGCTGGCCAGCAGGACAGCATCTGACGTTAATGAAACAGTGCCTGGACATCCTGATAGATTTTCTGGATGTCCTGTTGTTGCATAAAGTCTTCAGCTGCTACCAGACCTTGCTCGACATAATGAGCTATCAAAGCCGATTTATCCTCAGCTTTATAAAAGCCCTGGCTTAATGCCGCCAGGCGGATAAAGTCAGTGTAGCTTACCTCAGCATCGGGCCTGGGCAGGCGCCAGGTTTTAGCCGCTTGCTGAAATTCAGCTTCAAAATTCCATGCTTGTAATACTTTCATGCTAATTAAAGGTGCGGCTTTATCAATCACCTGGGTTAAAAACACCGGGTGACCAAATACCTCCTGATGCCGCTCAGCTTCAGTCAGCACCGCTAAAGCACCAATATTGTGTACCAGCGCAGTAAGCGCCATCACGTCCTTATTTAAACGGCATTTAGGGTGAGACGCTTTATACCATTGCAAACAGGCCACCGAAATAGCCGCTATCTGCACACTGTCCCGCCAGAGCTGATCGAGCTTCTGCTGCACTTGCTTATACTCGGAAACAAACAGCTGCTCCAACGCCATGGCGATAGCTATATTTTTTATCTGACTCAAGCCTATGCGCGTTACTGCCTGTTGCAGCGTATTAAGCATAATGGAGCGCCCCATAAAGGCGCTATTGGCCACTTTTATCATCCGTGCTGCCAGCGCCGGATCCTGACTGATAATCTCCGCCATTTGTGCCAGACTCACGTCAGGATCTTCAGCTTGCTCACGAACTTTTAAAGCAATCGCTGGTAGCGTAGGTAACACTAATCGGTCAGCCTTAATCTTCTCTTGTAAAATAGTTAACAATGCCTGTTGTGCACTCATGCTTTTTCTCCAATGTCATTGGCCGTCAGGCTGCCAGTCATATCCGCCAGGGTGGCGTTGATGATGCGGTAATCTTGCATTTTCAGCTGTCGCTCCAGCTCGCCCGCTAATCGTGTCAACTCCGGATAGCCCATACTACCGGCACTGCCCTTCAAATTATGGGCAGCAAAAGCCAGTGCTTGCCATTCTTCAGCTGCAGCCAGCTGTTGTAACTGCATCAATACATGGGGTAATTGCTGTGTAAATTGTTCTTTTAGTGCAACCATCGCCGGATCATTTGCTAATTGTTGTGCGGCATCTTGTGCAGCTAAGTCGGGCTTTTTAACAACAGGTATAGCGGCGTATTTGATCAGTATCGCCATAAAGTCATGATGAACGACAGGTTTACCCAACAAACCATTACATCCAGCTTGCTTGTAACGTTCTAAATCAGCCGTCATCACATTTGCCGTAACAGCAATAACAGGTACTTCTACCCCGGCATGACGAATAAGTCGGGTGGCTTCTTCCCCCCCCATTACCGGCATTTGCATATCCATAAAAATCAGGTCAAATGGCTCATCTAACACTTTTTGTACGGCTTTATGACCATTTTCCACTAACACAAAATCCACACCTGCCTGTTGCAGCATCAAGCTAAGCAACAGTTGATTATCCGGATTATCTTCCGCAACCAAAACCCGCAGTGCCATTTTATCAGGTAAACTTAGAGGCTTAGCTAGCTGACGCAGACCGCTGCTGTAACTTTCAACCAACTCAGGCTGCTGTGTTAAATTAAATACCAAACTAAAACAGCTGCCGATGCCTTTGACACTGTCGACCTGAATATCCCCGTCCATCTGCTGCATTAATTTCTTAGAAATGCATAACCCCAGACCGGTGCCGCCAAAATGTCGGGTCACCGTCGAGTCAGCTTGCACAAAAGGCTGAAAAATTCTGGATAACTCCTGGCCAGTCATACCGATACCGGTATCTTTTACTTTAATACAAAATTGTTGATGTAATTGGTCATAACTGACCTGAATAATCACCTTACCTTTTTGTGTAAATTTAACGGCATTACTGGTTAAGTTAAGCAGTACCTGCCGAAAACGCAGGCTGTCATTATGCAGTATCTGCGGTAAGGGTAACTGCCAATCCAAACGGCAATCGAGACCTTTTGCTATTGCCTGTGTTTTGGCCAGCTGAAAAACATCATCAATGATGGCTAGCGCATCAAAATCTTCAGTATTTAATTCCAGTTTTTCCGCTTCAATTTTTGACAGGTCCAGAATATCGTTAATTAACCCCAGCAAATGATCGCTACTTTTCAATACCCGCTGCAGGTAGTCATTCAGTACCTGCGGATCCGTTTCCGTTAATGCCTGTTGGCTAAAACCAATAATCGCCGTCAACGGAGTGCGGATCTCATGACTCATGTTGGCTAAAAAAACACTTTTCAGCCGGTTCGCCTGCTCCGCGGCTTCTCGCGCTAATATCAACTCCTGATTCGCTGATGCTAAATCGTCGTTTGCTCTGGCCAAGTCCTGGGTGCGGCGTAATACTTTATCTTCTAACTGTTGTTTATAAGCTCGCTCACGCTCCCGGTATACTCTTAACTGGCGAACCATCACATTAAAAGCAGCAAACATATCACCCAGTTCATCCTGCTTCTTCACTTCAAGTAAAATCGACAAGTCACCACGGCCTACCGCAGTTTTGGCGGCGGTTAGCTGCTTAACCGGTGCAAATACGTGTTTTATTAACAACCAATAGACTAACAGTGGCAATAACACACTTAATAACACCACCAGCGCCAGAATGACACCAGGCCCAATAGTATGACCAGAGTACAATTGTTGGCGGTCAACACCATAGAGCAACTGATAATTGCCCGGTAAACTGCTACCCAGTAATAATTTCGGTTGCCCCAGAAGTAACTCCTGCCGAAACTTATCGGCATCAATACTTTGCTGAATCGATCTGAAATTACTGGGAGCGAAAGCGCTACCAATCAAAGCTTGATTAGCGGCATAGGCTATAGTGGCCGAGCGATTGATGATAAGGCTGACACTGTTATCAGAAAATGGGGCATCAACAATGTGCTGTAGCAAATCTACCGATACCTGCAGCACCAGATAACCCCAGAGCCTGCGCGATTCAGTATGCGAACTTTGATAAATTTTTTGTGCAAAATACAAATGCATTTGCCGAGAATCAGCATCAGCAGCAAGAAAAAAACCACGATCTTCAATGAGCCCTTGTAACGAGGAATAATAATCATTGCGAAATCGATTTGGAATATTGGACTGGGTCAACGGCGGTGGTACCCGCAAGTTGTAGTCGCCATTGAGTTTCAGTAACTTGACAGAACGCAGCGTGGGCTCCTGCTGCTGAAACTGCTCAAATTGTTGTCGCAGCGCCAGCAGACTTTGCTCATCAAAACTCATCAGGTGCTGTTGCAATAGCGGGCTTTCAGCCAGCATACTGAGGCGGTGTTGGTGAAAAAGTAAAAAGTCACTGAGTTGCTGCTGTTGTTGCGCAAGCCGCACCGTCACCTGATGCAAGGCTTGTTGCTGCAAATACTGCTGACTAAACTGATAAGCTAAATAGCCAAACAACCACATTGGTAGCACTAACAGCGGCAACATATAGGCAACCAGTGTCTCGCGTAACCTCATGTTAGTAGCTTCCTGCCTTGTGCGACATCATCAAATGCATACCAGCATACCCAGCTATGGGTCCAGCGACAAGTATTGCTTTTAACCCCGCCAATGTTAAAACGGGGTGCAACCGTTAAATAATCTTATTATCTTGCCAGAATTTTTCTTTCGCCAGCCGTTTCTGCTGCTTTTCACAAGGCTTATCGCAATCACAGGCCTTATCAATACCCAGTTCACCTAAGCCACCACAGCTCCCCGCCAGCGTCTTGCGTTGTAATAAATAGCCCAGGGCCATCGCCACGACTACCAGCAAAAATAGTGCAAAGGTCAGTAAAAATACAGTCATGGTTACCTCAGTGTTCAATGATAAAAGGACTAAAAGCTGAACTTATCCGCTCGACAAAGCCATCAGCCGTTTTTTCTATAATCAATACAGCTATGCCATGCTGCTCAGCAAAAGCCAGCGCTTCATCTGCAGCCATTACATTTAATGTTGTCGCATACGCATCTGCCGTCATCGCGTTTGGGTGCAGTACTGTGCTGGATACTGTCCTGTGCTGAATAGGCTGGGCGGTACGTGGATCAATTAAGTGCGAGAAACGTACGCCATCCTGCTCAAAATAATTGCGATAATCGCCAGAGGTAGCCAAAGAAATATGCTCTAAATTTAAAATACGCTGCACGGCCCGACCTGACGAAATAGGCTTTTCAATGGCCAGCCGCCAATGTCCGTCTGGTTTGGCCGCCCCTATACGCATATCACCACCAATATCCACTAAAAACTGGCTGATACCATGGCTTAGTAAGATATCGGCTAAGCGGTCAACACCATATCCCTTAGCAATGGTCGATAAATCCAGCGCTACCCGAGGGTCCAACTTACTCAGCCCTGCCCCAGTTAACTGCAATTTATCTATACCTACATAGGGAGTAATAGCGTCTATCTGCTCAGCCGTCGGTGCCCGCTCGATACGGCCCGCTGCACCGAACCCCCAGAGTTCAACCAAAGGTCCAACGGTAATATCCAGAATACCGGCAGTTTGCTGACCAATACGTATGGCTTCTGTGACCACTTCGGTCGTTTGCGCACTTAATTGTTGTGGTTCGGTACTGGTTAACGCATTAAACCGCATTAACTCTGAATCAGGCCTGTATGTCGACATTAAGTCGTTGATTAGTTCCAGCTCTTTATCTAACTGCTGCTGCAACTCAGCCAGCACCGGTGGCGTGTCAGTATAAAACTTGACACTGTAATAGGTGCCCATGGTACTGCCCTGCAAATGATGTTGCTGCGCACCTTGTGGAGCCTCGTTGCAGCCACTTAGCAGCAACAATAACGCCATAGCCAGAACTGCGATGTAACTTTGTCTCATGTTGCTTCCTGATAACATAAAGGGGTAACGCTAACGTTACCCCTTTGCTTGATGGCATCCTGCGCTGAAATTAACCGCCGAAGTCGTCTAACAAAATGTTATCGTCTTCAACACCCAAATCTTTGAGCATGTTAATCACGGCTTTGTTCATCATCGGCGGTCCACACATGTAGAACTCGCAGTCTTCCGGTGCCTTGTGGTTCTTCAGATAGTTTTCATAGATGACGTTGTGGATAAAGCCAGTATAGCCCGTCCAGTTATCTTCCGGTTGCGGATCAGATAAGGCGGTATGCCAGACAAAGTTGTCATTTTCTGCTGCCAGCATATCGAAATCTTCCACATAGAACATTTCGCGCTTAGAGCGGGCACCATACCAGAAACTGATCTTACGCTTAGATTTCAAGCGGCGTAACTGGTCGAAAATGTGTGAGCGCATTGGGGCCATACCAGCACCACCACCGATAAACACCATTTCTGCTTCAGTTTCTTTGGCGAAGAACTCACCAAATGGACCTGAAATCGTTACTTTATCACCTTCTTTCAGGCCCCAGATAAAGGAGGACATCTTACCGCAAGGCAGGCTCAGATTATTTGGTGGCGGCGTAGCAATACGCACGTTCAGCATAATAATGCCTTCTTCTTCGGGGTAGTTAGCCATTGAGTAAGCGCGGATGGTTTCCTCGTCTACTTTTGACTCCAGGCTGAAAAAGTTAAAGCGTTCCCAATCACCACGATACTGCTCAGGGATTTCAAAATCCTTGTACTTAACATGGTGCGCAGGGGCCTCAATCTGAATATAACCACCAGCACGGAAGGGAACAGACTCGCCATCCGGGATTTGCAGTTTTAATTCTTTAATAAAGGTGGCTTTGTTATCGTTAGAGATAACCGTACAATCCCATTTTTTGATGCCGAAAATTTCTTCTTCTACTTCAATGTCCATATCAGATTTAACCGCAACCTGACAGGATAAACGGCAACCACCACGAGCTTCGCCCTTGGTAATATGGCCAAGTTCAGTAGGCAGAATTTCACCGCCTCCAGCATGGATGTGCACTTTACACTGGCCACATGAACCACCGCCACCACAAGCTGAAGATAAGAAAATGCCGTTATCAGCCAGGGCACCTAATAACTTGCCACCGGCTTTGGTTTTAATCGCTTTTTTGGGATCGCCATTGATACTGATGGTAATGTCACCACTGGCAACCAGCTTAGATTTTGCTGCCAGGATGATAAACACCAGCGCCAATACCACTACGGTGAACATCCCAACGCCAAGATAAATCTCTTGCATTGTGCTTTCCTTTTACTGCTTACAGTGAAACGCCCGAGAAAGACATAAAGCCTAACCCCATTAAACCTACCACCAAGAAGGTAGTCCCTAAACCACGTAACCCATGAGGAATATCGGCATATTTCAGCTTTTCGCGGATACCAGCCAATAAAGTGATTGCCAGCGCCCAGCCCACACCACTACCCAGGCCAAACACTACGCTCTCACCAAAGTTATAATCACGCTCTACCATAAAGGCTACCGCTCCAAAGATGGCACAGTTAACAGTGATTAACGGCAGGAAGATACCCAGGGCGTTATAAAGTGCAGGGAAGTACTTATCCAGAGTCATCTCCAGAATTTGTACTAAGGCTGCAATTACACCAATGTAGGTTAAAAAGCCCAGGAAGCTAAGATCCGCTTCTGGAAATCCAGCCCAGGTTAAAGCGCCAGGGGCCAGCAGATTGGCATACACCAGGTTATTTACCGGTACCGAAATACCCAGTACGACGATAACTGCCACACCTAAACCAAAAGCGGTTTTGACTTTTTGCGATACCGCTAAGAAAGTACACATACCAAGAAAGAAAGCTAATGCCAGATTCTCGATAAATACCGCACGCACAAACAAACTTAAATAATGTTCCATCTGAGTCCCCTTATGCCTTTTCCACTTGTTCCGGGCGGAAAGTACGCAATACCCAGATAAACAAACCGATAATAATAAAGGCGCTTGGTGCAATCAGCAGGAAGCCCATTGGCTGGTACCAGCCGCCTTCACTCAGTAATGGCATAATTTGCATACCAAATAATGAGCCAGAACCACCCAGTTCGCGAATAAATGCCACCACTAACAACACAACGCTATAGCCCAGACCGTTACCAATGCCGTCCAGGAAACTCATACCTGGCGAGCTTTTCATCGCATAAGCCTCAGCGCGACCCATGACAATACAGTTTGTAATAATTAAGCCAACGAAAACCGACAGCTCTTTTGCCAGGTTAAAGGCATAGGCTTTCAGGAATTGGTCTACGACTATTACCAAAGAAGCAATAATGGTCATTTGCACGATGATCCGCACACTTGATGGAATATGATTACGGATTATAGAGATAAACAAGTTAGAGAAAGCCACCACAAAAGTCAGTGCAAAACACATAACCAGGGCGGTATCCATCTTAGTGGTTACGGCCAGCGCCGAACAAATCCCTAATACCTGCAAGGCTATCGGGTTATTCGCAAACACCGGCCCAAACAGTACGGTTTTAATTTCTTTTGCATTAGCCATTGTTTAAGGCTCCTTGACGCACCTTGGTTAAAAAAGGACCGAAGCCATTCTCACCAATCCAGAAGTTAAAGGTATTTTGCACACCGTTTGCAGTCAGCGTAGCGCCAGACAAACCATCTACCTGGTGCGGCGATGCCGGATCGGCATTACCTGGCTTAAGAATGGTCAAAGCAAGTTCACCTGCTTCGTTCGTCAGCTTTTTGCCTTCAAACTGTGCTTTCCAGCGCGGGTTCTGAATCTCCGCACCTAAGCCCGGAGTTTCACCCTGCTCATAGTAATTCAGAGCCAGTACGGTGTTACCGTCAGTTCCCAGCGCTAAAAACGCATGCATGGTAGACCACAAGCCATAACCGTGTACTGGCAGCACAATGGCGGTCAGATTACGGTCATCGTCATAGGCCAGATAAACCGGCGCTAATTGAGTAATGCGACGGATAGACGCTTTGTCTTGATCCGACGCTAATGCTGAACTTTCGTCAGGGTCTTTCATCGCTTTGCGATAATCAAAGCTGGCAGGATCACGCTCGACAAATTCACCCGTGCTTAAATCCACTAAGCGGGTTTCAATATGCTTACTAAACAGCTCGCCAACTTCTGCCGAAGATGCTTTGCCTTTTACCAAACCAACACTGCGTAAGATATTGATCTGTGAATCCAGCAACATATTGGCTTGCTGCAACGGCCGCAGCTGCACAGCTGCAGTGGATACCACTACAGCACAGACTAAACATAAAGAAATTACTACGATCAGCGTTTTGCTGATGCTGTCATTATTACTAGACATTACGTACCAGCCTCCGCTTGATATTGGCTTGTGCCACGAAGAAATCAAATAAAGGTGCAAACAGGTTAGCAAACAGAATAGCTAACATCATGCCTTCCGGGTAAGCCGGGTTCACCACCCGAATCATCACCACCATAAAGCCGATTAATAAGCCATAAGCCCATTTGCCCTGATTGGTAAAGGACGCCGACACTGGATCCGTTGCCATAAAGAACATACCGATAGCAAAGCCACCTAATACTAAGTGCCAGTGCCAGGGCATCGCAAACAGTGGGTTAGTGGTAGAACCAATGGTATTAAATAACAGGGCTGTCAGTACCATACCCATCATTACACCACCGACAATACGCCAGGAAGCAATGCGGAAGTACATTAATGCCAGACCACCGATTAATAGCGCCAATACTGAGGTTTCTCCAACGGAGCCAGGGATAAAACCAAGGAAGGCATCCCACCATTGTTGTGAACTGGCTGCCCAGCTGTAGTCTACTTCACCCATTTGCGCTTTGCTTAACCAGGTTGCGCCTGTGTAACCGTCAGCCACTGTCCATACTGCATCACCGGAAATTTGTGCCGGATAGGCAAAAAACAGGAAAGCACGACCGGCTAGTGCTGGGTTTAAGAAGTTACGGCCAGTACCACCGAACACTTCTTTCGCCACGACCACACCAAAGGTGATACCAAGAGCGACTTGCCACAGCGGAATCGTCGCCGGTAAAATTAATGCAAACAGGATGGAGCTGACGAAGAAGCCTTCATTGACTTCGTGCTTGCGCACTGAGGCAAACAGGACTTCCCAAAATCCACCAACCACAAAAGTTACAGCGTAGATAGGCAGGAACCAGACGGCACCATAAAACATCTTGGCACCCCAACCGGAGGCCTCAGTTAGATTTCCACCGAACAACTGGAACAGAGCAACCTGCCAGCTGTCTGGCATGCCATAACCGGCAACCAATGCTTCAACTGCCTGTTGACCGATATTGTACATACCAAAGAACAAGGCCGGGAATAATGCCAACCACACAAAAATCATAATACGCTTTAAGTCGATGCTGTCACGGACGTGAGTACCGTTCTTAGTCACCAGACCTGGCGTGTATAGTACCGTCGCCACGGCTTCGTATAAGGCGTACCACTTTTCGTACTTTCCGCCTTTTTCAAATTGCGGCTCAATGCGCTCTAAGAAATGCTTTAAACTCATGATTAGCCTTCCTTCTGGATGGTCGTCAAGCAGTTGCGCAGAATAGTACCGTAATCATATTTGCCCGGACACACAAAGGTGCACAGTGCTAAATCTTCTTCGTCCAATTCCAGACAACCCAGGGTTTGTGCACTGTCGGTATCGCCAGATACCAGATCACGCAACAACAAAGTAGGTAAAATATCCAGCGGCATCACCCGCTCGTAGTTACCAATTGGCACCATGGCACGTGAAGAACCATTAGTGGTTGTTGTCATGTTAAACAGTTTTGTCGGGTTCAGATGTGACAGATAGGCACGGGTCACGGAAAACTTGTTAGCACCAGGTGCTATCCAGCCCAGAAACTCTTTGTCATAGCCTTCGGCCAGCACAGAGATCTGAGTGTGGTAACGACCAACGTAGCCATGCACGCCATTAGCAGCATTACCTGCCAACACTGAACCTGAAATAATACGGTTCTTACCTTCGGCAAGTTCATTGGCAGTTAACTCGGCAGTAGAAGCACCCAGCACGGTTTTCACCAAACGTGGATTTTTCACTACAGGACCGGTAAGCGCGATAACGCGCTCTGAACTCAATTCACCGGTGGTAAAGAGTTTACCAATGGCGATCACATCCTGATAACCAATATGCCAGACGATTTTTTTGCTGCTTACCGGGTCAAGAAAGTGGATATGGGTTCCCACTAAGCCTGCCGGATGCGGGCCAGCAAACTCAGCAACTTGCGCCTGACTGATAGAAGGTACCTGAGCACCGGCTTTCTTGGTGAGGTACAGTTTGTCGGTTAGCCGTGACAGCACGGTTAAACCCTGCTCAAAGGCTTGCGCGTCAGCGTTGATAATCACTGCAGGATCAGCGGCCAATGGATTGGTATCCATAGCGTTAACAAAGATCGCACGGGGTGTACTGTCAACCGCCGGCACCTGCGAGAATGGCCGGGTGCGAAGTGCAATCCACAAACCTGACTCAATCAGGTTTTGCTTAACCTGTTCGGCAGACAACCCTGCCAGCTGCTCAGCGCTGTAACGCTGGAATTGCTCAGCCGCATCGCCTTCAACATCAATAACGACCGATTGCAAAACCCGCTTAGCACCACGGTTAATCTCTTTAACGGTTCCTGCTAACGGTGCGGTGAATTTAACGCCAGGGTTTTTCTTGTCTTCGAAAAGCACCTGACCTTTTTTCACGCTGTCGCCCACTTCAACCGCCATGGTCGGACGCATACCAACAAACTCTTCGCCTAATACAGCGACAGTGTTGATAGCATTGCCCGTCGTGATCTCTTGTTTAGGACTGCCTGCAAGGGGAATGTCCAAGCCTTTTTTGAGTTTTATCATACGTACTTGCACTACTATTTTGGGAAGAAACAGGGCCTAGTTTTTCAGCTGCTCAGTTGGCAGCACACCTGATATTCTGCTTGCTGGCAACAGCCCGCTCACATTTTAACCAGGTACACGTATTAAAGTCGCGAATTCTAGCATTAATGCGACTATCTATCCATGCCAATACTAAAAATTATCTGTTAATTGCATCTGTTTGTGGAGCTGGTTTTGCGCTGCTACATAAGCTATTGCCGTTATGCTCAAACAAGCTGTCATCGTCAATCTTAGCTGACATCAGCCCCTTTTCCAGTAAACAAAAACCGCCTGTTGGCGGTTGTTGTTAGCTTGTCAATACGACTAATTACGCAGATGCGTTAACGGTACGGCTGGAGACAAGTCCTCATCATAATCGACATGGCTGTAACCAAAACCAAATAAGCGTAAAAACTCGTTATGGTACCCCTCATAATCCGTCAGGCTGTCAATGGTCTCCGTAGTAACCTGACCCCATAACTCTTTTACTGCGTGTTGTACTTCATCGCTTAATTCTTTGCCATCCATACGCAGGCGGCCGGCGTCATCCAGTATTGGGCTGTTGCTATATAAACCCTGACGGAATAAGCCATTAATCTGCTCGATACAGCCTTCATGGCTGCCGTCCTTTTTCATTACCCGGTACAACAATGAAATATACAACGGCATAATCGGAATGGCTGAGCTGGCCTGCGTCACCAGCGCTTTTAATGAAGCCACATAGGCTTTACCCTGAATACCAGCGAGCTTAGCGCTAATGGCCGCTGCGGCGCGGTCTAAATCCTCTTTGGCTTTGCCAATGGTAGCTTTGCCATAAATGGGCCAGGTCAGCTCTTTACCAATGTAGGTATAAGCCACGGTTTGGCACTCTGGTGCCAGCACACCGGCGGCATCCAGTTGATCTAACCAGCGCTCCCAGTCTTCTCCGCCCATCACCTTAACGGTATTGAAAATTTCTTCATCATTGGCCGGGTCTACGGATACCTGCTCAATTTCACGCTTGGTGGTATTCAGCGTTTTCGCAGTATAGGACTGGCCAATCGGCTTTAATACTGAGCTGTAGACTTCGCCGCTGACCGGATCTTTGCGCCTTGGGGCCGCCAGGCTGTAGACCACTAAATCAATTTTGCCCATGTCACGGCGGATGATATCAATGGCCTGTGCTTTTAATTCATCGGTAAAGGCATCGCCATTTAAATGCTGGTTCCATAAGCCTTCGGCATCTGCCGCCTGCTCAAAGGCAGCGGTGTTGTACCAGCCGGCTGAGCCGGTTTTGCTGTCAGTCGGCTCTTTTTCAAAAAAAATACCCAGAGTTTTAGCTCCTGAGCCAAAGGCAGCAGTAATTCGCGATGCCAGGCCATAACCGGTAGAGGCACCAATCACCAATACATTTTTAGGGTCATTAGCCACCGGGCCTAACTGTTTAACATAGGCAATTTGTTCTTTAACGTGCTCGGCACAACCCACCGGATGGGCATTGGTACAGATAAAACCACGAATTTTGGGTTGAATAACCATAGAAGATCCTGCTTTATTTCGGAAAATTGACGCTAGTGTAAAACTTTACTGCAGAAAACAGGTCTGATCAGCTAGTTTTTTATGGAACAACATTTTAAGCCTTAACCCGCAGCAGGCGAAAAAAAAGTGTCATACCGACACTTTTTCTGCTTTTGCACCACCAAAACATTTTGGCGAAGGGGGCGGCGTCTCAGCATAATACTGATACCACTCAGATGGGGTGTAAGTATGTAGCGCTAATGCATGTATTTTTTCAGCTAACTCTTCTGCCACTACCGCATTAACTGCCCGGTGTCGTTGTAACAGGCGCATTCCATCAAACTGCGGAGTCACTATTACTACTTTGAAATGTGATTCCGAGCCAGCCGGCACATTATGGTTGGCACTTTCGTTTATCACTTCAAGGAATACTGGCTCAAAAGCGTGCAGTAATTTTTGTTCTATCGACGTATGTATCAACATGGTCTTCATTCCTTTAATCGCCCATTCAACTCAATACTAGCTAATCGCTATACGCTTGTCGCTGCTTATCGACGCGATATACCCGGCTCTGAGGTTAAACTGCTGGGGCCACTCGATAAAATAATTTTATCTAAAAAGGTGGTTTTATATAGCGAAATGTCAGGTTGATTCGCTCAGCAGTACAGCGAGCCTGCTTGGGCAACCGATGTAACCAGTAACGCTGACAGCCGCCAGCCATCAGTAATAAACTGCCATGCTCCAGCGTTAATTGCAGTTGGCAATCCAGTTGCCGGTGCTTTAAATCAAAACGCCGTGGCTGCCCCAGGCTAAGAGATGCAATCAGCGGCTGTGGGCCAAGTTCAGCTTCATTATCGGCATGCCAGCCCATATGTTGCTGGCCATCAATATAGCGATTCAGTAATACCGCATTAAATGGCTGACCTAAAAACTGGCTTAATTGTTGCGCCAACTGCTGCACCTGAGCATGCCAGCGCTGCGGTTGAAACAGCGTGCCTGAATAACGATACGAGCAATGTGGCTCCCCCATCCATACCTGAGTGCGCGGGATGGCCACCTTCTTGCCGAACATCAAAATATTTTCTTGCTGCCAGTCTAACTCTGTTGTCAGTTGCTGTTGCAACTGACTGGCTGCCGTGGCCTTTAAAAAGCCCGGCCACAGGCTCAGCTCTGCCCCTGGCAGCTGAAACTGCAGCGGTGTTGGATTAAAGTTGTCGCTGTGCGCCGGGCGTGTCAAAATGCCGTTCTCTCTTTATAAAAGTTGTTAATATGACTAGCCACTTTCATAGTGCCAGCGGTGAGCTTAGCTTAGCGCGCTGGCCGCTCGAGCAACCAAATCGAAGTTTACAAGCCTGGGATGCGGCAGATGAATTATTGCTGCAGCAGGCTGTTGTCACTATTGCTGAGCTCGAACTCGCATTACAGCGGCCAGTTAAGCTGCTTATTCTTAATGACAGCTTTGGTGCGCTTTCTTGTGCGCTCAGTGCCTGGCCACAAGTCTGGGTCACCGACTCTTACCTGTCTGAGCTGGGCTGCCGCTATAATCGTCAGCATAATGCCAGCTCAAGCGCCTCCAGCGCCACCTTTAGCAGCCAATCCAGCTTAGCACCGCTGCCTGCAGATGCCGATCTGGTGCTGTTAAAATTACCCGGCAATCATAGCCTGTTGCACTATCAGTTGCAGCAGTTAGCCACGGTAGTACAGCCTCATATGCAAGTGCTGGCCAGTGCCAAAGCTAAAGATATTCACCGTAATGTACTGGCGCTGTTCCAACAGCATTTAGGGCCGGCCAGTGCTTCGCTTACGGTAAAAAAATGCCGCTTGATCACCTGTACACCCGATTTATCTTTACCGCCTGGCGCCTCGCCATTTCCGCTGCGCTGGCCACTGGATGACAGCCCCTTTACCCTGGTCAATCATGCCAATGCGTTTTCCCGGGAAAAACTCGATATAGGTGCACGGTTTTTTTTGCAGCATTTACCTGAGGTTGCCGCTAACAGCCAGGTTATTGACTTAGGTTGTGGCAACGGCGTACTGGGGCTGATGGTATTAGCCAGAGCACCACAAGCACAGCTGTTGTTTTGCGATGAATCCTACATGGCGATTGCTTCAGCCCAAGCCACTATTAGTGAGAACTTGCCGCAATCGCTGGCGCAGTGTCGGTTTGTGGTAGACGATTGCTTATCTGCCCAGCAAGACAACAGTGCCGATTGGGTCATTTGTAACCCGCCGTTTCATCAGCATACGGCGGTCACAACACATATAGCCAGCCAGATGTTCAGTGAAGCAAAACGGGTATTGCGCAAAGGCGGCAGGCTCAGAATTGTCGCCAACCGACATCTAACCTACCAGCAGCCGCTGACCCGCTTATTTGGCCATTGCCAACAGCTGGCAGCCAATCCAAAATTTGTTATATTAGAAGCCATTAAGAGGAGTTAACTATGCGCTATCTGTTGGTGTTAACGTTTTTACTGGCCGGCTGCAGCAGCCCGGCCCCACGTTTTATTCTGGAACCTCAGGTATTCTGGCCGCAAGAGCAACGGCTGACCCAAACTGAGTTTAGTTTTGCTTTAAATGATCAGCGCCCTTACCGCCATACCCTTACCATCCGGCGTGGCGACAGCAGTCAGCAACAAGCCACCAGTAACGATTTACGCGCCACCCTGGAGCAAAATTTACAGCAAGCTCTTATGGAACAAGGCGCTCGCATTAATGCCAATAGCAGCGTTAAACTGACTATTCAACTAAATCAGCTGCAAGCGACTATTAATCAGCGGCCATTAGATCATGAAGTGATTAATCAGGTGGCCATGACCGTAATGGTGCAACACCCTGATGGCCAGTTTAGCAAACCTTATGGTGGTGACAGCCGCTTTACTGCGCCCTTCAGGGCCGACATTGCGGCGGTAGAACGTGAACTTCGGATTTTAACCGAACAGGTCATTAACCAAATATTGCAGGATAGCAGCTGGCAAACCGAACTGCGGAGGCGCTAATGCGGTTTTCTGTATGGATCTTGCTGGCCTTGTTTGCCAGTTGCACTCAGGCTGGCCAGTTTATGCAACCGGATAACTTGTTTCCCAAAGTACAGCTGGTGACCAGCCATGGCGATATTATCATTGAGCTGGACCGCAGCCGGGCGCCACTCACGGTGAATAACTTTTTGAGTTACGTTAAACGTAATGCCTATAACAATACGGTATTTCACCGGCTGATTCCTGACTTTGTATTGCAGGGTGGTGGCTATACGCCTGATTATAAAGAAATTGATGCACTCCCAACGGTGTTTAATGAATCCGGCAATGGCCTGAAAAACCAACTGGGCTCAATTGCCATGGCCAGGCTTAGTGATCCGCACAGTGCCACCAGTCAGTTTTATATTAACCTGAACGATAACACCAGCCTGGATCCTGGGATGCGCTGGGGTTATGCGGTCTTTGGTCAGGTTCATAGCGGCATGGAGGTGCTGAGCAAAATTGCGGAGATTGAAACCGGCATGTCTGAGCTGGGTTGGCCTGATGTGCCGCTTGAGCATGTGATATTAAAAACGGTGATCTTACTGCCAGCCTCGTAAAAGCGGCTATACTTGTCTTAATTGCGGTACGCTTTGCCGCAGTTAAGGCCAGGTATGATTGAAACCTTTATCGAACAAAAGACACAACAGCTGATATTTTATGTATCACGCTTTCTGCGCGGCCGCCTGGCGCATCAGGAGCTGCATTTGTTTGTCTGGGATACCCTGGAAGAATGGGCGCAGCTTAGCTGGCGTCCTGCCAGTAACCTGAGTTACCGTGAACGGGTGTTCTGGCATCTGCTACACCAACTTGAATACTGGCCTGAACCTTTTTTGCGTGACGACAAATTACTGCGCAGCAATATTCAAGACTGCATATGTTACCTCAAAGGCAAAGGCCGGATCCCACGGAACTGTGTCGGCGTGCGTCCATGAGTCCCCCTTCATTTAGCCTTATTAACCTGCTCATTACCGCAAGCGCTTGACCTCTTGGTGCACAAAGGTAAGCTAGCAATATCTTGAGCAGAGGAATACTCCCTTGTCTTCTTTTTTCGGCTGGCTTAGCGCCTTAAACATTTATTGGCATAAACGTGTTTTAATCATTTTTGTGTTGGGTTTTTCCAGTGGCTTACCGCTAATGCTGGTGTTTGGCGTGCTGTCTTTCTGGCTGCGGGAAGCCGACGTATCGCGCGCTGAAATTGGTTTTTTCAGTTGGGTTGGCATGGCCTACGCCATTAAATGGTTGTGGTCACCGCTGGCCGATCATCTGGCCATTCCTAAGCTCAACCATTGGTTAGGCCGCAGACGCAGCTGGTTGTTTTTATCCCAGCTCTGCTGCATTTTGGCGATACTGGGCATGGCCACTAACGATCCGCAGCAAAATTTAGCCTTAATGGCCATTTTTGCGGTGATGTTAGCCTTTTCTTCTGCCACTCAGGATATCAGTGTAGATGCCTTTCGTATTGAAAGTGCGCCACAGCAATTACAAGCGGCTCTTGCCGCCGCTTATTTAACCGGCTACCGCCTGGCGATGATCCTGGCTTCTGCCGGCACCTTATGGTTTGCTGCTGTCTTTTCTACTGACAGCAGCCAGTATGAACTTCAAGCCTGGCAGCAGGCTTATTTCGTGATGGCGCTGTTTATGCTTCCTGGCATTATTGCCACCCTGTGCAGTGCAGAGCCGGTTAGCGTTATTCAGCAACATACGGCTATTGCCGGCAGCGCGCTGCACCGTTTTCGTCATTGGTTAAAACAGGCGGCCGTTGAGCCCTTTTTAGACTTTTTTAACCGCTACAAATGGCATGCCTTGCTGATCCTGGCTCTGATTGCCTGTTACCGTTTAACCGATATAGTAATGGGCGTAATGGCCAATGCCTTTTATGTTGATATGGGTTATACCAAAGAAGAAGTCGCCGCGGTATCTAAGGTATTTGGCGTGATTATGACCTTACTGGGCGCGGGCTTGGGTGGCGTGTTGATTAATAAATTCGGCATTTTGCCCATCTTGTTTAGCGGCGCCTTATTAAGCGCCCTGACCAATATATTGTTTTCGGCGTTAAGTATTATTGGGCATGATATGTTCTGGTTAACTATGGTGATCTCGGCGGATAATCTCAGTGCCGGCATTGCCACCAGCGCCTTTATTGCCTATTTGTCTTCATTAGTCAATTTAGCCTTTACCGCCACCCAATATGCGATGTTCAGCTCGCTGATGCTGTTACTGCCTAAATTTGTCGGTGGTTTTTCAGGCGGCTGGGTAGATATGATGGGCTACAGCCAGTTTTTCATCTTCACTGCTATCTTAGGCATACCCGCGCTGCTCCTGATCATAGCGGTATCCCGCTCGCCCTTTGCCAATATCGCCACAGTGCAAACCGGGCGCGCCGCAGAAAAGCAAAGTGAAGGCTGAGCTGTCGAGCCGATCAGCTCCGGCAGCATACAGATAGTATGTGACCGGAGTGAACGGCGAACACAATGCCGTCTGCGTGGCAAGGATAACGGTTAAATTATTCCCATTCGATAGTCGCTGGTGGCTTGCCGCTAATATCATAGACCACACGGCTAATGCCGTTGATTTCATTGATAATACGGTTAGACACCTTACCCAGCAGCTCGTAAGGCAGATGCGCCCAGTGCGCGGTCATAAAATCGATGGTCTCTACTGCGCGCAGTGATACGACCCAATCGTATTTACGGGCATCACCCATGACACCCACAGATTTCACCGGCAGGAATACCGCAAACGCCTGGCTGACTTTGTTGTACAAATCGGCCTTGTGCAGCTCTTCAATAAAGATAGCATCGGCACGGCGCAGGATATCGCAGTATTCTTTTTTGATTTCGCCCAGTACCCGCACGCCAAGGCCTGGGCCCGGGAACGGATGACGGTATAGCATGTCGTATGGCAGGCCTAACTCTAAACCGACCTTACGCACTTCGTCTTTGAACAGCTCGCGCAGCGGTTCTACCAAGCCCAGTTTCATGTGCGCCGGTAAACCGCCCACGTTGTGGTGCGATTTAATCACATGGGCTTTGCCGGTAGCAGAGCCTGCAGATTCAATCACGTCAGGATAAATGGTGCCCTGTGCTAACCACTTGGCGTTTTCCAGCTTTTGTGATTCTTCATCGAACACTTCTACAAAGACGCGGCCAATAATTTTGCGCTTGGCTTCCGGTTCGTTTTCACCGGCTAAGGCGTCTAAAAAGCGCTGCTCAGCTTCTATTTTAATAATGTTCAGGCCAAAATGGTCACCAAACATATCCATTACCTGCTTACCTTCGTTTAAGCGCAGCAGGCCGTTATCAACAAAGACACAGGTCAGGTTTTTGCCAATGGCACGGTGTAACAGCATGGCCACTACCGAGCTGTCAACGCCGCCAGATAAACCTAAAATAACCTTGTCATCACCAATTTGCTGCTTTAAGCGGATAATAGCGTCTTCAATAATCGAGGCCGGTGTCCACAGTTTGTCGCAACCACAGATGTCGACGACAAAATGCTCCAGCATGCGCAGGCCCTGACGGGTATGCGTCACTTCCGGATGGAACTGCACGCCATAAAACTGGCGAGCTTCATCGACCATACCGGCATGTGGACAAGTTGAAGTCGTGGCGCAAGTGAGAAAGCCCGCTGGAATTTCCACCACTTTATCGCCATGACTCATCCATACATCTAACAGCGCATTGCCGTTACTACCAATGTGATCTTCAATCTTGGCAAATAAATCGTTGGCCGCTACCACTTCTACCTGTGCATAACCAAACTCGCGCATATCGGAGCCCTGCACCTTGCCGCCCAGTTGCTCAGCCATGGTTTGCATGCCGTAGCAAATGCCCAGCACCGGCACACCGGCTTCAAACACATACTGTGGTGCGCGCGGTGAGTTCATTTCGTGCACGCTTTCCGGGCCGCCAGATAAAATAATACCGGTGGGGTTAAAATCACGAATTTGCGCTTCGCTGACATCCCAGGCCCATAGCTCACAATAGACGCCAATTTCGCGCACCCGGCGCGCAATTAGCTGAGTGTACTGGGAACCAAAGTCGAGAATAAGGATGCGGTGGTGATGAATGTTTTTGTTCATAGCGACCTTTAAAAACGTTTAATACTTTTAAAAAGTAAAGTGGCTGGGGTTAGCCAGCCACATTAGCAAAACACCAGTTAACCTAAGCGGTAGTTTGGTGCTTCTTTGGTGATTTGCACATCATGCACATGTGACTCGCCCATGCCTGCTGCGGTCACTTTGACAAACTCAGGCTTGGTGCGCAGGGTGGTCATATCCGGGCAACCGGTTAAGCCCATGGCTGAGCGCAGGCCGCCCATTTGCTGGTGAATAATGTTTTCAATCGGGCCTTTGTAAGCCACGCGGCCTTCAATGCCTTCCGGTACCAATTTTTCGGCGTTGTTACTGCCCTGGAAATAACGATCTGACGAGCCATTGCGCTGTGCCATAGCACCTAATGAGCCCATACCACGGTATGATTTATAGTAACGGCCCTGATACAGCTCAACGTCGCCTGGCGCTTCTTCAGTACCGGCAAACATAGAGCCGACCATCACGCAGTGCGCACCGGCCACTAAGGCTTTGGCGACATCACCGGAGAAGCGGATACCGCCATCGGCAATAATACACACATCAGTACCTTGCACGCCTTCTACCGCATCGGATATCGCGGTAATTTGCGGTACACCACAACCGGTAACAATACGGGTGGTACAAATGGAGCCCGGACCTATGCCGACTTTCACGGCATTGGCACCAGCGTCAGCTAAGGCTTTGGCGCCTTCAGCTGTGGCGACATTACCGGCGACAATTTGTAAATCCGGGTACTGGGCACGGGTTTCTTTAACCCGATCAATAACACCTTGCGAGTGGCCATGTGAGGTATCAATTAACAATATATCGACACCGGCTTCTACTAAGGCGGCAATACGCTCATCAGTGCCCGGGCCTACGCCAACTGCCGCACCCACGCGCAACCGTCCTAATTCGTCTTTACAGGCGTTAGGCTTGCTGGCCGCTTTATAGTAATCACGAACCGTGATAAGCCCTTTTAATTTATAGTTGTCATCGACCACCAGCACTTTTTCAATGCGGTGTTTGTGCATTAGCTTTAAGGCATCTTCACGCGGGGCATTTTCATTCACTGTGACCAGCTTGTCGCGCGGCGTCATAACTTCGGTCACTTTAGCTTGCAGATTAGCTTCAAAGCTCATATCTCGGCCGGTAACAATACCCACCAGATCGCCTTGATTATCTAATACCGGAAAGCCGGAAAAACCATGTTGCTGTGCAAGGGCTTGCACATCACGTACTGTCATATCGGCCAGTGCGGTGACCGGATCCGATACCACGCCGCTTTCATATTTTTTCACCTTACGGACATTCGCGGCCTGCTCTTCTATGGTCATATTCTTGTGAATAAAACCCAGACCACCTTCCTGCGCCAGCGCTATGGCTAAGCGGGCTTCGGTTACCGTGTCCATAGAGGCCGATACCATTGGAATATTCAGCGTGATGCTTTTGGTCAGTTGAGTGCGTAAATCCGCAGTGTGGGGTAGTACGGTAGAGTGCGCCGGCACCAATAACACATCGTCAAAGGTAAGGGCTTCTTTCTTGATCCTGAGCATTGCAACAATCTCGCTGTGAAGGATGAAAAGATAGGGAATGTTGCGGCGCAATTTTAGCGGAAATGCAGCAATAGAACAATGGGTTTTTTCTTTTTGTGCTGATAGCCAGCCATAGCGTACACTAATGCCAGTTCAGTCACTCAGGGCCCGGCATGCAAAACCCCGATATTTATACCGTTTCCCGCTTAAACAGCGAAGTCAGGCTTATTTTAGAGCTGCAGTTTCAGCGGCTGTGGCTGGTGGGTGAAGTGTCTAACTTTGTGCAGGCCGCCTCGGGCCATTGGTATTTTTCACTGAAAGATCAGGCCGCCCAGGTAAAGGTAGCGATGTTTAAGCAGGCCAACCGCAATGCTACGGTAAAGCCACAAAACGGCCAGCAGGTGTTAATCCGGGCGCGCATAAGTGTGTATGAGCCACGCGGTGAGTATCAGTTACTGGCCGAGATGATAGAGCCGGCCGGTGATGGCCTGTTAAAACAGCAGTACGAGCAGCTAAAAGCCCGGCTGCAGGCCGAGGGCTTATTTGCTGAAGAACGTAAAAAGCCATTGCCGCCACACATCAGTCGGGTAGGCATTATCACCTCTCCCACCGGCGCCGCTGTGCGTGACATCAGTACCGTATTACAACGCCGAGCCCCGGGCATAGCGGTTATAATCTACCCCTGTCAGGTGCAGGGCGATACCGCCGCAGCGCAAATGCACGCTATGCTCAGCACCGCCATTAGCCGCAATGAAGTGGATGTACTGATTATTGGCCGCGGCGGCGGCTCATTAGAAGATTTATGGTGTTTTAATGACGAGCAGCTGGCCCGCGCCGTTGCCGCCTGCCCTATCCCTATTGTCAGCGCCGTGGGGCACGAGATTGACTTTGCGCTCACCGACTTTGTCGCTGATGTGCGCGCCGCAACACCGTCTGCCGCGGCCGAGCTGGTATCGCCCGATCAAAGCCATTTGCTGGAACGGCTACGCCGCCTGCAAAGTGCTCTGGTGCAAGCACAGCGCAATCAGTTACAACGCTTAGCGCCCAGCCTGAAACAATTGGAGCAACGCTTATTAGCGCTGCACCCGAAACGGCGCTTACAACAACAGCAACAACGCTTAGACGAGCTGCAACTGCGTTTAAACCGGGTTATTGGCCAGCAGCTAACTAACGCCAAACGCCAACAACAGTATTTGCAGCAAAGCCTGCAGCACCTATCGCCGGCTAAAGCCATTAAGCAGCAGCATGACCAGCTGCAGCAACTGCAACAACGGCTGCAGCGTGGCATAAGTTTGCAACTAAAGCAGCAGCAACAAACCCTCTGCCGCTTAAGCAACCAGCTAAACACCGTAAGCCCACTGGCGACTTTAGCGCGTGGTTACAGCATTACCTTTGATGACAAACAACAGGTAGTAACCTCCAGCAGCCAGCTAAAAGCCGGGGAGAAGGTAGCGATTAAACTGGCAGAGGGTGGTTTTGATGCAGAGGTAATAAAACTGAATGAGCCATAGGCCGCTATACGCTGGGTTAAAAACTAATGAGTTTTATCCAAACAGAAAAAGAGAAAAAGGGGTCGGAGCCAATAATCACCATGCCGGTACAAAGCACTGAAATACATAGAGTTATTATGGCTCGTTTTTAATTATCTCCGACCACTTTTTCCTTGAGCCTGCACTGTCGCCAGAATATTGCTACCATGCTTGGCCATCCCTAAAATGTACTTTTGCCAACAGTGCCAGTCTGGAGAGCTATGTCACACAACACTATCGCCTTGAACAAGCAGAACCAGCCGTTGGATCATCTGGATTCAGTCTGGTTGTTTGGTTATGGCTCACTGATTTACAAAGCCGATTTTCCTTTTCTCAAGTGTAAGCCTGCCTGTATTTATGGCTGGCAGCGCCGTTTCTGGCAGGGCTCGCATGATCATCGCGGCACACCAGAGGCACCAGGGAGGGTATTAACCTTAGTTGAAGCACCGGGCGCGCGCTGCGCCGGCATGGCCTATAAAGTGACACCTGATACCTTTGAACACCTGGATCACCGCGAAAAAAACGGCTACCTGCGGGTGTTTACCGAGTTGCACTGGCTGGATGAACCTGGACAAACAGAAGGCCTGGTATATGTAGCCAGCGCCGATAATGAAGCCTTTCTAGGACCGGACACCGATGCCGCCATCGCCGCACATATTGCCAAAAGCCAAGGCCCAAGTGGCCCCAATAGCAAGTACCTGTTGAAGCTGGCACAAGCACTACGCGATATGAATGAGCATGATGAGCATGTGTTTGCCATTGAGCGCGAGCTGATAAAGCGAGTACAGTGCTAAAAACGTCAGAAATGAAAAACCGGGCAGTGCAGCACACCAACCCGGTTTTATTTAGCGTTTAGCACATAGCTTTAACACTCAACATTTAGCACTTACTCCACCACCACATCAATAAAGTAATGACTTTCACCGGCAATGGTTTCGCGCACTAAACCGTGCACATCGGTTTCAAAGCCAGGGAACTGGCTATTAAACGCCCGGGTAAATTGCAGATAGTTGATAATGGTTTTATTAAAGCGCTCGCCTGGCACCATCAACGGTATACCTGGTGGGTAAGGCGTAACCAGCATTGCTGTGACACGACCTTCGATATCATCGATTGACACCCGCTCAATTTCGCGGTGGGCCATTTTCGCCCAGGCATCAGCCGGGGTCATAGCGGTGTCTATGGTCGACAAATACATCTCGGTGGTGACTTTCGCCACGTCAAACTGCCGGTAAATATTATGAATTTGCTGACATAGATCGCGCAGGCCGACTTTTTCATAGCGCGGATTTTTAGCAACAAATTCCGGCATTACCCGCCACATCGGCAAGTTTTGATCGTAATCGTCTTTAAACTGCTGCAACTCAGTGACCATAGAGTTCCAGCGGCCTTTAGTAATACCAATGGTAAACATAATAAAGAACGAATAAAGGCCGGTTTTTTCAATAATAATACCATGCTCAGCCAGATACTTACTGACGATAGTAGCCGGAATACCCCACTGATCAAACTGCCCCTGCAGCGTCAGACCCGGCGTGATAATAGTGGCTTTAATCGGGTCAAGGATATTAAAACCAGAGACAATATCACCAAAGCCATGCCAGCTGTCGGCAGCATGCAGCATCCAGTTATCGCGCTCACCTATGCCCTCTTCCGGCAAATGCTCGGGGCCCCATACGGTAAACCACCAGTCATTGTCGCCAAATTCTGCATCCACCTTGCGCATGGCACGGCGAAAATCTATGGCTTCAAGCAGGCTTTCTTCCACCAGCGCGGTACCACCCGGTGCTTCCATCATCGCCGCTGCTACATCGCAGCTGGCAATAATGGCGTACTGCGGGCTGGTCGAGCTGTGCATTAAATAGGATTCGTTAAAGCGGTGCGTATCCAGGCTACGGTGCTGGGCATTTTGCACCAAAATTTGTGATGCCTGCGACAAACCGGCCAGTAGTTTATGGGTAGATTGCGTAGCGAATACCAGGGTTTCTTCTGAACGCGGCCGGTCTTTACCTATGGCATGCATATTATGGTAAAAATCGTGGAAGCTGGCATGCGGCAGCCAGGCTTCATCAAAATGCAGCGTATCTATGGTTGAGCCCAGCTGCTGCTTTATTTCTTCCACATTATACAAGATACCATCGTAGGTACTTTGGGTAATGGTTAAGATGCGCGGCTTTTTATTTTTGGCATTACGGGCAAAAGGGTTGGCTTCAATCTTTTTAGCGATGGCTTCGGGCGAAAACTCGCTTTTCGGAATAGGGCCAATAATGCCGTAATGGTTGCGGGTCGGCATTAAAAATACCGGTATGGCACCGGTCATAATAATAGAATGCAAAATCGATTTATGGCAGTTGCGATCCACTACCACTATATCACCTGGTGCGACCACGGAGTGCCAAACCATTTTATTCGAGGTTGAGGTACCGTTGGTAACAAAAAACAAATGATCGGCATTAAAAATACGGGCCGCATTTTGCTCACTTTGCGCTACCGGCCCGGTGTGATCCAGTAATTGCCCCAGTTCATCCACTGAGTTACAGACATCGGCCCGCAGCATATTCTCACCAAAAAACTGGTGAAACATCTGGCCCACCGGGCTTTTTAAAAAGGCCACGCCGCCGGAGTGCCCCGGGCAGTGCCAGGAGTATGAGGAATCCTCTGCATAATGCATTAACGCATTAAAAAATGGCGGTGCCAGCGCATCCAGGTACTTTTTGGCTTCGCGGATAATATGCCGGGCAACAAACTCAGGCGTATCTTCAAACATATGAATAAAACCATGCAGCTCACGCAAAATATCATTGGAGATATGGCGGCTGGTTCGGGTTTCACCGTATAAAAAAATCGGAATATCGGCATTGCGCTTACGCACTTCTTTGACAAAGGCGCGTAGCTCAGCCAGCGCGGCACTGACTTCGGCATCAGTACCACTGCCAAATTCTTCATCGTCAATCGACAAAATAAAGCAGGAGGCACGGCTGGCTTGTTGGGCAAAGGCCGTTAAATCAACATAGCTGGTGTAACCCACTACCTCAAAACCATGGCTGCCAATGGCCTCGGCTAAATCACGGATACCTGAGCCTGAGATATTCTCTGAACGAAAATCTTCATCTATCACGATTACCGGAAAACGGAATTTCATCTGTTAATCCTTAGTATTAATCTTTTTTAGCGATTTTTTGCCGGGCTTTCATCAGGCGCTCGCGCTTGTACTTTTGCAATGCCGTTTCCGTGTTCTTTTTAGTCGGGGTAAAGGGGTTCTCACCTTCACGGAACTCCACCCGGATCGGCGTGCCCATCATCTGCAAGGCTTTGCGGAAATAATTCATCAGGTAACGCTTGTATGAGTCGGGTAAGTCTTTTACCTGATTACCATGAATAACCATAATAGGTGGGTTATAACCACCAGCATGCGCATATTTCAGCTTAACACGACGACCATGCACCATCGGCGGCTGATGATCTTCCTGTGCCATTTTCATGATCCGGGTAAGTAAGGATGTACTAACGCGCTTGGTGGCAGAATCAAAGGCCTCTTCTACCGACTCAAATAAATTGCCCACGCCTGAGCCATGTAATGCAGAAATAAAATGCAACCGGGCAAAGTCGATAAAGCCCAGCCGACGGTCCAGCTCGCGCTTCACGTCCTCTTTTACCGACTCATCCAAACCATCCCATTTATTCACGGCAATCACCAGCGAGCGGCCGGCATTTAACGCAAACCCCAGTATGCTTAAATCCTGATCAGAAATGCCCTGACGCGCATCCAGCACCAGGATCACCACGTTGGCTTCTTCAATCGCCTGTAAGGTTTTAATGACCGAGAATTTCTCAACCATATCATCAATTTTGCCGCGACGACGCACACCAGCGGTATCAATCAGGGTGTAATTACGCTCATTGCGCTGCATCGGAATAAACACTGAATCACGGGTGGTACCGGGCATATCAAATACCACTACCCGCTCTTCCCCTAAAATACGGTTGGTCAGCGTTGATTTGCCGACATTTGGCCGGCCGACAATCGCCAGCTTAATGTGCTCAGAGCGTAAACGTGCCGCTTCTGCATCGGCTTGCTCTTCGGTCAGGGTTTCCAGGGCAGGAGCGTCTTCACTCAGCGTTTCAATGTCGTCTTTGGTTTGCAGTTTATCCGCTAAAAACGGCAGCAGTGCATGTTGCAATAACGATGACACGCCACGACCATGTGCTGCGGCTATAGGGTATACCTCGCCTATGCCCAGGCTATAAAAGTCAGCCACAGCGGTATCGGCATCCAAACCATCGGTTTTATTGGCGACCAGAAAAACCGGCTTTTCTACACGGCGAATATGATCGGCTATGGCACTGTCACCTACCGTCGCGCCAGCGCGGGCATCCACCATAAACAACACCACGTCAGCCTCGGCAATGGCCTTAAGCGACTGCTCAGCCATTTCCACTTCGATGCCTTGCTCATTGCCATCGATACCACCGGTATCTACCACAATAAATTCCATGCCCTCGAAATTTACTGAGCCATATTTACGATCCCGGGTTAGACCGGGAAAATCTGCCACTAAGGCATCACGGGTGCGGGTTAAGCGATTAAACAGTGTGGATTTGCCAACGTTGGCACGGCCCACCAGGGCCACTACAGGTAACATGTTGTCAACCTCAAAAATAACAAAAACAGGTCTGTACAGACCTGTTTGTTAGGTGTTTAAAAAAAGGTACCGGTTAAGGTGTTTTTAATAAGACTAGCTCACCATCACGGCTTGTCACTAACAGGTAGTCATTATTCGCTACCGGATCAGCATAAAAACCTGATGGATCAAACAGCTGCCGTGATACTAAATCGCCATTAGCACGATCCAGCCAATGCAGATTGCCTTTGTTATCACCCACCACCAAATAATCTTTGTATACGGCAGGGCCAGTCAACATATGGCGATGTAAGCCAGTCTGGCTCCAAATTTCAGTACCATTGCGCCGATCAACCGCATGGATCCTGGCTTCAGAATCTACGATGTAAAGGGTATTACCTGACACCGCCATATTGCGGAAACTGGCGTAATCGCGTTTCCACAGTTGCCGGCCAGTTCGTAACTCCAGCGCCATCAATTCGCCATTAAAAGCAATGGTGTATATAGTCCCTGCAATGACCAGAGGCTTAGCTTTGACATCTACCAGCCGCGATAAATCGGTGCTGCCTTTAGGGGTAGCCACCACTTCTTCCCAGGCCTGAAAGCCCCGGTCTACCACCAGTACACCAATTCGACCAGAAGCTGTGCCATAAACAACACCACCACTATCAATAACAGGCTGGCTTACCCCACGCAAGCTCAGTGCCGGCATTTCGTTTTCAAATAACCAGCGTTGTTCACCCGTTTGTGGATCTAGCGCGACAATGCTGCCGGACCCCAGCGCAACCACCACCAGATTATCACCCGCTACCGGGGTTGCCAGCACTTCGCCTTTAACCTTGGTGCGCCATAGCAGCTCGCCACTGTCTTTATCCAGCGCTAATACTTCGCCATTTTCAGTGCCAACAAACACTTTACCATAGCCGTAACCTACACCACCGGCCAGCAATGCTGTTTTATCAGACCAGGTCATCAACACTCGGCGTAAGCGTGAAATCGTTTCCCCCTTGCGCGCATCAAAGGTCCAGTTGCGTTTTCCGCTGCTCAGTTCAATGGACGCGACTATGCCTTCACGGCTGGCGGCATAAATAGTATCTTCCGTCATTAATGGCGTCAGGGCTGAATCGTAATGCGCTACGCCCTTACCTACCTGAGCATCCCACACCCGATCAGGCGTAAAACGATTCTCTACCTCAGGTAACAGCAATTTTTCTTTATTCGAGCAGCCGGCAATAGCCAACACCAGCGCCAGCGCAGCCAGCCGTTTAACAGTTACCACCAAAATCTACCCCTTAGTGGCTGCAATGTGCGCCAGCTCATCTAATTTAATTTGTAGTAACGGCTGTTGCTGAGTACTGCTCTCTAGTGCCTGCTGATAGCTGACCTTAGCCTGGACGAACTCGCCTTGCGCTAACAACACATCACCTTTAATTTCTGCCAACTGCGCATTAAAGCTTTCCGGTACCGGCTGTGCTAACACTTGCAGTGCTGCAGCATATTCGCCGCGCTCCAGCTGCACTCTTGCCAGTCTCAGCTGAGCCAGAGCACGCACCGCAGGTTCTTTACTGTGCTGCTGCACAAAGCTCAATTGTTGGGCTGCCGCGGCCAGATCACCGGCGTTAACCGCCTCTTTAGCGGCAAGTAGAGCGGTAAACTGTGCATAATTATTGCTACCTTGCTCAGCGATAAATTGCTGGGCTTGTTCCAGCCATGCTTCATTGTCCTGTTGTTGCAGCAATTGGCTGTAAGCTGAGGATACGCGCTCGGCACTGGCCCTTTGTTCGGCCTGATAGTAACGCCAGCCATATAAGCTGACTAAACCAATCACTACCCCACCAACAATAGCTTTACCATATTCATGCCAAAAACGTTTAATCGCTTCAACCTGTTGTTCTTCGCTGCTGTATATTTCCACGTTACTACTCCGTTAATTCAATCGACCTGCATGCAGGTTCAGGCCAGTTGCTCAGTCAGCTTACTGAGTTCAATCGTTTGTTGAGGGTGTGACTCACGCAACCATTTCAGGGTAATTTCGCCCCGCGCCAGCTCTTCATCGCCTAAAATCAGCGCTATGTCAGCACCCGATTTATCAGCCTTTTTAAATTGTTTTTTCAGGTTACCACCGCCGCAGTGCAAGATAACACGTTTTGCCGGTAACTCGCTACGCAGCCTTTCGGCAACAGCAATAGCTGCAAGTTCCGCTTGCTCTCCTACTGCCATCAGATAAATATCCGCAGTAGCAGGTAAAGCGGGGACTAAATTCAGGCTTTGCAACAGTAAGACTAAACGTTCCAGCCCCAGGGCAAAGCCTACCGCAGGTGTCGGTTTACCGCCGAGCTGCTCCACTAAACCATCATAGCGACCACCAGCACACACTGTGCCCTGGGCACCCAGCTCAGTGGTCACCCACTCAAATACCGTTTTGTTGTAATAATCCAGGCCACGAACCAGCCGTGGATTGATCTCAAATTCAATACCGGCAGCACTTAAGCGACGCTGTAATTGTGCAAAATGCTCAGCAGACTCTTCATCCAGGTAGGCCGATAATTGCGGTGCTTTGGCTAATACCTCTGCCAGCGCCGGGTTTTTACTATCCAGCACCCGCAATGGGTTAGTGTATAAACGCCGACGGCTATCTTCATCTAACAGTTCAAGATGCTGTTCTAAATACGCCACCAAGGCTTCGCGGTATTCGGCACGCGCCTGATTAGACCCCAGCGAGTTTAGTTGCAACTTAACATAAGGCGCTAAGCCCAGTTGCTGCCAGAATCGGGCACTAAGAATAATGACTTCGGCATCAATATCGGCGCTGGCAATGCCAAAGGCTTCCAGACCAAACTGATGGAACTGCCGGTAACGGCCTTTTTGTGGCCGTTCATGGCGAAACATCGGGCCGGTATACCACAACCGTTGCTCCTGATTGTACAGTAATCCATGTTCATTACCTGCCCGCACACAGCAAGCGGTCCCTTCCGGGCGCAAGGTTAGGCTGTCGCCATTGCGATCGGTAAAGGTGTACATTTCTTTTTCGACGATATCTGTTACTTCACCGATAGAGCGCTTAAACAGTTCCGTCATCTCCACTATGGGAAAACGAATTTCGCTATAACCATAGCGGCTGACGGTATCACGCAGTGTCTGCTCAACAAATTGCCACAAAGCAGTGTCTTGCGGCAGGCAGTCGTTCATGCCGCGAATGGCTTGAATAGATTTTGACAAGGTTAGGTTTCCTGTAATCTGGCCGCTAGGCTGAAAATGGCGCTATTCTATACGTAACTGGCGCAAAAGTTAATCCAACTGCCTTACCGCAATGCGCTGTTGCAGATATTGCCGCACCTGCTGCTCTAGTTCACTGGCAATATTACCGTTATCCAGTCGCAGTTTTTGCCGCTCACCATTTACATAGAAGCCACTTTTTTTACTGGCACCGGCCACGCCTAAATCAGAAATCAATGCTTCGCCAGGGCCATTTACCACGCATCCAATCACTGACACAGTCAGCGGCTCAATAATATCTTCCAGCCGTTGCTCCAGTTCGTTCATGGTTTTAATGACATCGAACTCCTGCCGCGAACAACTGGGGCAGGCAATAAAATTAATGCCACGCTGGCGAATACGTAATGACTTTAAAATATCAAAAGCGACTTTCACTTCTTCTACCGGATCAGCTGCCAGCGAAATACGTAGCGTATCGCCGATACCCTCGGCTAACAGCATGCCCAAGCCAATAGCCGATTTAACGGCACCGGCACGGGCGCCACCTGCTTCGGTGATCCCAAGATGTAAAGGTTGCTTAATTTGTTTCGCCAGTAAACGATAAGCACCCACCGCTAAAAATACATCTGACGCTTTCACACTGACTTTAAACTGATCAAAATTCAGCCGATCCAGAATATCCACGTGGCGCATCGCTGATTCTACCAACGCCTCGGGCGTAGGTTCACGGTATTTTTCCTGAATATCTGCCTCAAGCGAGCCACCGTTGACCCCAATACGAATAGGAATATTGTGATCGCGGGCACAATCTACCACGGCGCGAATGCGATCTTCGCGGCCAATATTACCCGGGTTAATCCGCAGGCAATCCACGCCATATTCAGCCACTTTTAAGGCGATACGGTAATCAAAATGGATATCAGCAACTAAAGGCACCGTCGATTGCTGTTTAATTAATTTAAAGGCTTCAGCAGCCTCCATAGTAGGTACTGATACCCGCACTAAATCGGCGCCTGCCGCGGCAATGGCACGTATTTGTGCCACAGTGGCGTCCACATCAGTGGTACGGGTATTGGTCATGGACTGCACTGCGATCGGCGCATCGCCACCAATCAGTACTGAGCCTACTTTAATTTGCGTGCTGATACGACGCTTTATCGGGTTATCTGCAAACATGCTACTCTTGTCCGGGAAGGCTGAAACGGGCGACCCTGCCACCGGGCAGCGCCGACATATCAAAAGGTTGACGATTTAATTCAATGCTGACCACACTGGGATTACCCAGGGTGATTAAAAACGGTGCCTGACCAGTCAGTTCCATCACATAACCGGCTTGCTTAGTACCATAGGCCACACGATTACCGGTGGCATCTACCACATCTATCCAGCAATTATCATTAAATCGCATTAAGAGACGGTCGACAGCTAATTGGTCCTGACTGCTGAATTGTTCGGCTTGCTGCCAATCACCTGCCACACTTGATATGGCTACTTCTAACGATTCAGTCAATTGCTCAGTTTCAGTGGCAACCTCAGAAACTTCGGTAAATTGCTGGACTGAATGAGTGGTCAACGTTTGATCCGATTCAACTAGCGTTTGCCGCTGCTGCACCTGTGGCGGCATTGCTTGCTGCTGCACCTGGTCCTGTTCAATAGCGGCTTGCTCCAGACTACCCTGCTGCATACTTTGCCAACCCCAGACCAATAACGATAAAATCAACAGACCAATAATGGCGTAGGTTAACCACATAAAGCGGTTTTCTGTGACTTGATTGGCCGTGCGGTTAGAGAATGTCTGCATGGGTTTCGCTTTTACTGCAGGCACAGCATTCGTTTGCTCTAACGCTTGTATCACCTCACGTTCGGACAATTTTAATAAACGAGCATAGGCTTTTACATAACCACGGGTAAAAGTAGGCAATGTTGCTGCATCGGGTTGGTCCTGCTCAATTTGCTGCAGTACTGATACCCTAAGATTTAACTGCAGTGCCACCTGTTCCAGGCTAAGTTGTCTCTGCTCCCGGGCCTGACGCAACAACTGACCCGCCGTCAGGACAGTGTATTCAGGTTCGCTCATGGTTCGATACTTTCCGGATCAACCAGCCAAAGTTTTTGCCCAACCCTTAACCGGCTACTGTCCGTCAGGTTATTCCAGGCCATAATACGATCAAGCCGGATATTATACTGAAAAGAAATAGCAAACAGCGTTTCGCCCTCAGCGACCTGATGAAATGGTGAATCTGGTGTTATTTGTTGCTGCTGTGGTCTGGTCTCAACGTTTACCCGTTCCCCACCCTCTGCTAACCATATTTTATCCCCGGCTTTAATTCGTGCTTCAGGAGTTAGCTGGTTCCACTCCATTAAGCGGGCTAAACGTATATTATGCTGCACCGAAATGCCATATAGAGATTCGCCAGCGGCCACAACGTGGTAGGGCAGCGTTTCTAAGTCAGACAGTTCAGTTACCAGCTGAGGCTCTGTTGCTGGCTCGGTATCAGCATCTGTTTCAAAAACCGTTTCTGGCGTTGCAGTGGTGTGTACTGAAGCCAGTATCGTTTCTTCAGGCAAAGCCGGACGCACCTGGGCGGCTTGCACCGCCTGCTGTTGCGTTGCCGCCTGTGCAGCCAATTCTTCGTCACTCAACTGGCGAATAGTCGGTTGCAGCTGATAGCTTGGTGGCGCATTCGTCGCATTTTCAGTAGTGGCAGCGCCAAGCTCAGCGGCAGTGACGCGGCCAGCAACTTGCTCGCCTGTTTGCTGAACAGGGAATTGTTGAGCATCATTGGCAGGCTCAATCACTGCCTGCTGCTCAACTGTAGCTTCCTGTGCATTAACCAGCGCTTCTGCCGCCAGTAGCTCCGCTTCGGTTAATTCTCTGATCACCGGTTGCATCACATAAGTCGGATTTACTGTAGCGCCATTGCTTTGCAATGTGCCATCAGTTGTTTCAGCCTGGGTTGCCGGCTGAGGTTGAGCGACAACTATGCGCCCGGCTTCTTGTTCTGCAGGTGGCAGGCTATTTACAGGTTGCGAAACCACAGGCGTTGAGGCACTGCTCAAACCTGAAGCAATAGCACTGGCAGAATGGCTTGGGGCAGCAACAACCTGCTCTGCTACCGTTACTGCCGCAGTAGCGTTTTCAGTTGCTGGGGTAGGACGCTGAGCGCGACGACGCACTGGCTCTGCAGGCGTGCTCTGTGCGGAAGCCTGCTCACTGGCAATTTGTTCCGGGCTTTTACGTCGAACGACACGCATTTGCGGGTTGGCCACGGCGGGTGTCGGCTCACTGCGGTTAAAGTCGGCCGGCATGACAATATTGGCCATCAGGCTTTCTTTGTATTGTTCACGTAACTGCTCAAACTCACTGTCCAGCAAACGCTTTTGCAGAAGTAAACGGGCTTCAGCACTGTCAATGTATAAGGTCAGCAATAATTGTTCGGCATGCTTTTGCGTGGCAACATCACCCTGTTTTTCTGCCACCAGATAGTTTAACAGGGTGCTGCGTGCCGACACCCGGCCCAGTCGCTGAATACGCTGTAATTCAGTTTTCGCACCGACATTATTACCCATAGCATAATGCACCGAAGCTAAATTCATCAGTGACGTGATGCGGGTAGCATTGTGCGCAACTGACGATTCCAGATAGACACGGGCTTTATCAAAACCCCGCAGCTCTAACTGACACAGCGCCAGGTTTTCATAACTTTCAGCTACCCGGATATACCCAGGGCGCGAAATAGCAGTTAACAGCAACCTTTCGGCTTCTTCATACTTACCAATCTGACATAAAAAGGCGCCATAGTTGTTGTAGGCATCCGCATTGTTATTGTCTTTAGCAAGTGCTTGTTTATAAGCGGCTTCGGCCTGAACGTTTTCGCCAACTGTCTGAAAATAAAATGCCAGTGCGCTATAGACTTCAGGTAAATTGGGAGCAAAGCTGCGTGCCCGTTCCAGGTTATATTTTGCCTGAGTCGTATCACCACGACGTAAATAGTTCAGGCCAAGCGAGATACGGGTACGGGCCGCTTCAGTATTATCAACGGCGCGTTGTCCAACCTGCCGATCACTGCCGACATAACTGCTTTGTGAGACGCAACCACTTAGGCCGATAAGAGCAATAAGCGTTGTTGCAACGGAATATTTCTGTAATAACACTGGCCATCCTTTGAGTTATTGCAGCGTTTTTACCAGTATTTCCTGGCCTTTTTGCTGCTTTTTAATCAGCCGTTTTGTACGGTCAATAACATCGCCTACCAGCTGACCACAGGCCGCGTCGATATCGTCGCCCCGGGTCTTTCTTACCATAACGGTAAAGCCGTGTTCCTGCAGCACCTTATTAAAGCGATCGATGCGCGAATTGCTTGACCTTTTGTAAGGTGAACCCGGGTAGGGATTGAAGGGTATCAGATTAATCTTTGACGGCGTATCACGCAAGGCTTTCGCTAATTCATGCGCCTGCTCCATGCTGTCATTGATCCCTTCAAGCATCACATACTCTACTGTGACCTTATCATTGGCCTTAGAGTTCTCAACATATCGTCTGGATGCCGCTAAAAATTCTTCCATCGGGTATTTTTTATTCACTGGTACCAATTCGTCGCGCAGAGCATTGTTAGGCGCATGCAACGAAATAGCCAACGCCACATCAATCCGCTCCCGCAACAAATCTAAGGCTGGTACCACACCTGAGGTACTTAAGGTAACACGGCGCTTGGATAAGCCAAAGCCATAGTCTTCCAGCATCAGCTCCATTGCCGGCACCACATTATTCAGGTTTAACAGTGGTTCGCCCATACCCATCATCACCACATTGGTCACCGGTTTTTCACCGGTATCACCATAGCTGCCGATGATTTGCGACACCCGCCATACCTGGCCGATAATTTCAGATACCGACAAATTGCGGTTAAAACCCTGCTGGGCGGTGGAGCAAAAAGTACAATCCAGCGCGCACCCCACCTGGGACGACACACAAAGGGTGCGGCGGTCTTTTTCTGGGATCCAAACGGTTTCGACTTCCTGCCCCCCGGCTAAGCCCATGACAAATTTAATGGTGCCATCGCTACTGTCCTGACGGCTAACCACCACCGGCGCTTTAATCACGGCCAGCGTTTTTAACTTGTCTCTGAGTACTTTATTGATATTGGTCATTTTATCGAAGTCATCGACGCAATAGTGGTAAATCCATTTCATGACCTGATCGGCACGAAAGGGTTTTTCCCCGAGTGACACAAAAAATTCCTGCATTTGCGCGCGGGTAAAATCTAATAAATTCACCTGATTCTCTGACTTACTCATACCCTGACCACTCCTGCTGACATCTATCAATAACACACTACGTAAACTTCATCTGACTGGCTAAGACAAAAAAGGGGCTGACGCCCCTTTTGTTTCAGCTGTTGTTTTACGTTAACCTCGTTAACGCTAAACCTTGCCACCGTAATTAACGGGTACGGCTACACAGCTCAGCTTCAGTAAAGAAGTAAGCAATTTCACGGGCCGCTGAAGCGGCAGCATCTGAACCGTGAACTGCGTTTTCATCGATGCTGTCAGCATAATCAGCACGTAAAGTACCGGCTAGCGCATCTTTCGGGTTAGTAGCACCCATGATTTCACGGTTTTTACGTACCGCATCTTCACCTTCTAACACCTGAACCATTACCGGGCCAGAGGTCATGAAGCTCACTAACGCTTTAAAAAATGGACGCTCTTTGTGCTCAGCATAGAAGCCTTCAGCTTGTTCCTGGCTTAAGTGTAACATTTTAGAGGCAACGATCCGCAGACCTGCTGATTCAAAACGGTGATAGATAGCACCAATCAGGTTTTTAGCTACAGCATCAGGTTTGATGATCGAAAAAGTACGTTCTAAGGCCATGTCAGGCTCCTGTCGTTAAAGGGTTAAAATTTTGAGGCGGCAAATTATACGCTAAATGCAAAAAAAAACCTACTTAGCCCGCTTTTTTAGTAGGTTTTTAATGCAATAACATAGCCTGCGTAAGATAACGCCGTTAATGACCTTCGCTGACCATATTGACGGTATATTTAGGGATTTCCACCACCAAATCTTCATCAGCAATACGAGCCTGACAACCCAGCCGAGATTCCGGCTCCAGCCCCCAGGCTTTGTCCAGCATGTCATCTTCTAATTCATCGCTGGGCGCAATCGAATAAAAGCCTTCACGTACTATGACGTGGCAGGTAGTACAGGCGCAGGATTTCTCACAAGCATGTTCAATACTAATGCCATTACGCAGCGCCACATCCAGCACGGTTTCGCCGCGCTCGGCTGGCAGTGCTGCCCCCTCCGGGCAAAGTTCAGCATGGGGTAAAAATACAATTTGTGGCATAACTTAAACCTCGTCTACCTTATGGCCTTGCAAGGCTAACCGGATTGATTTATCCATACGACGAGCGGCAAACTCATCAGTTAGCTTATTGGTTATTTCAATAGCGGCCTTAATGGCTGCGGTATCGTCTTGTTGCCGCACCTGCTTTAGCTGTGCTAAGGCCGCGGTAATATCGGCCAGCTCAGCGGCATTTAATAAGGCAGCATCAGCATTAAGCGCTACCCCTACGGCATCCAGCACCCGATCGGCTTCTACTTGCTGCTCACGCAATAAACGTAACTGCATATCTTGTCTGGCGTATTGCATAGAACCTTTAATCATCTGCGCAACCTGATCATCCGTTAAGCCATATGAAGGCTTAACCTGAATACTGGCCTGCACACCGGTAGATTTTTCTTCAGCACTGACGCTCAGTAAACCATCAGCATCTACCTGAAAAGTCACACGAATATGGGCGCCACCGGCAGGCATTGGCGGAATGCCACGCAGTTCAAAACGGGCCAGTGAGCGGCAATCATCCACCAACTCGCGCTCACCTTGTAATACATGAATAGCCATTGCTGTCTGGCCATCTTTGAAAGTAGTAAATTCCTGCGCGCGGGAAACCGGTATCACCGTATTACGAGGGATGATTTTTTCGGTAAGGCCGCCCATCGTCTCAATGCCCAACGACAGCGGGATCACATCCAGCAACAGGGTATCGCTATCAGCTTTATTACCCACCAGAATATTGGCCTGAATTGCCGCGCCTAAGGCCACCACTTTGTCAGGATCAATAGTGGTTAACAGTTCTGAACCAAACAGGGCGTGAACTTGCTGACGTACTAAAGGCACCCGGGTAGAACCGCCAACCATCACCACAGTGGCAATATCTTCAGCGCTAAGGCCTGCATCACGCAGGGTTTGGTTACAGGCTTTGAGGGTTTTACGCACCAGCGGTTGAATTAACGCTTCAAACTGACTGCGGCTAATGCTGCCGCTAAGTTGTTGCTGATCCGCACTAAACTGATAGGACACTGACTCCTGGCTGCTTAGTTGCTCTTTCAACTGCCGGGCCTGCTGCAAATATTGACGCCGGGCACTATGGCTAAGTTCAGTCTGCTGATGCTGCGCTTGAATATAACTGACCAGCATCTGGTCAAAATCATCACCACCCAGCGCCGAGTCACCGCCAGTAGCCAGCACTTCAAATACGCCGCGTTGCAGGCGTAACACCGAAATATCAAAGGTGCCACCGCCCAGATCATAAACGGCAATCAACCCTTCCTGACCAGAATCCAGGCCATAGGCCAGGGCTGCGGCGGTGGGCTCATTTAATAAACGCATTACATTCAGGCCGGCTAATTTGGCCGCGTCCTTGGTAGCCTGACGCTGAGCATCATCAAAGTAGGCGGGTACCGTAATCACCACCCCGGTCAGTTCCCCCCCCAGGGTTTCACTGGCAGTATTGGCCAGGGTGGCCAGAATTTCTGCTGAAATTTCAACCGGGTTTTTCAGGCCCTGTACCGTTTTAATCGCGACCAAGCCTTGCTGCTCAGCCAGCTGATAAGGCAAAGGCTCTGCGAGTGCCAACGTCTCCTGATAGCCTTTGCCCATTAAACGTTTCACTGAAACGATAGTATTTTCTGCATCGGTAACGGCAGCAGCCTGAGCCTGACTGCCCACGACAACAGCATCAGCCAGATAGCGTACCACTGAGGGCAGCATCTGCTCACCTGCCTGGTTGGCTAGTGTACTGGCCTGGCCGCTGCGTACAGTGGCCACTAAAGAATTAGTGGTACCCAGATCAATGCCTGCTGCCAGCTTATGCTGATGCGGCGCGGCGCTTTGTCCTGGCTCGGCAATTTGTAATAAGGCCATAATGGAATTCAGTCTTGTAGTTGCTGTTCAATTAACTCCAGCTCTTGCTGCAGTTTGAAGAAAAATTTAAGTTTACGCACCAACTCTGCAGCCTGCTGATGCTGCTCTGGCGTATCTTCATCCAGCGAGGCAGCAAGCTGACGCAACAACTGCTTTTTATGTTGTTGCAGCTCAGCTTCAATCGCATCAATAGCGGCATCCGGATCCGATTGTTGTGTAATCTCTGCCAGTTGCTCACGCAGGCTCATTTGCTGCATTAAAAACACCGGATCGGTAAAACTACGTTGCTCATGGCTGATTTTTAAGCCACGCAATGCCAATAAATGCTCAGCCCGCAACAAAGGTTGCTTCAGGCTGTGGTAAGCATCATTAATGTTGGCGGTTTGTTGCACCGACAACAGCTTGTCACGAGCCGAGCCGGCAGCAAAATTATCCGGGTGAAATCGCCGCTGCAATGCCAGATAACGCGAGCCCAGTTCGGTGACATCCAGCTCAAAGCGCTCTGGTAAATCAAATAGCTGGAAATAATTCATCTGGCGCCAACCTTAGTGCAATCGGGGGATTAAACGGTAAAGCTCTCGCCACAACCGCACTCGCCATTGACATTCGGATTTTTAAACTGAAAGCCTTCGTTCAGGCCTTCTTTTACAAAATCCAACTGAGTGCCATCGATATACACCAGGCTTTTTCCATCGACGATCAGCTTTAAATCCTGATGTTCAAATACTTGATCATCATCGTTCAGCTCATCGACAAATTCCAGCACATAAGCCAAGCCAGAGCAACCGGTGGTTTTTACGCCAACGCGTAAGCCCAGCCCCTTACCTCTGTTTTGCAAAAACAGCCGTACCCGCTCTGCCGCGGCACTGGTCATCGAAATTGCCATGCCGCACTAGCCCCCGTGTTTTTGCTTATAGTCAGCAATGGCTGCTTTAATGGCATCTTCTGCCAGAATAGAGCAGTGAATTTTTACCGGAGGTAATGCCAGCTCTTGCGCAATATCGGTATTTTTAATTTGCTGAGCTTCATCCAGGCTTTTGCCTTTAACCCATTCAGTAACCAGTGAACTGGAAGCGATAGCACTGCCACAACCATAGGTTTTAAATTTGGCATCTTCAATGATGCCTTCAGCACTGACTTTTAACTGTAATTTCATGACATCACCGCAAGCCGGTGCGCCAACCATACCAGTAGCAATAGTTGGGTCATCTTTATCAAAAGAACCAACGTTGCGCGGATTTTCGTAGTGATCTATTACTTTATTGCTGTATGCCATAATCTTTTACCTCAAATGCGTCTTTGTTTGGTGGTTAATGTGCCACCCAGGCCACTGAATTTAAATCAATACCGTCTTTGTACATATCCCACAGCGGTGACATAGCGCGTAATTTATTAATAGCGTCATGCACAATCTTAATGGTGTGGTCAATTTGCGCTTCAGTGGTAAAACGGCCGATACTAAAACGAATAGAGCTATGTGCCAGTTCATCATTTAAACCCAGCGCACGTAACACATAAGACGGCTCTAAACTGGCAGAAGTACAGGCTGAGCCTGATGAAACAGCGATGTCTTTTAGCGCCATTATCAGTGACTCACCTTCAACATAGTTAAAACTGATATTGGTAATCCCCGGCACGCGCTGCTGAGCATCGCCATTTAAAAACACCTGCTCGATATCTTTAATGCCATTCCATAAGCGATCACGCAGCACAGCAATGCGCTCACGCTCCGCAGCCATTTCTTCTTTTGCAATGCGAAAGGCTTCACCCATTGCCACAATTTGGTGGGTCGGCAGAGTGCCAGAACGCATGCCGCGCTCATGACCGCCACCGTGGGTTTGCGCCTCTAAACGAATACGCGGTTTACGCCGCACATAGAGGGCACCAATGCCCTTAGGACCATAAGTTTTATGGCCAGAGAACGACATTAAATCGACTTTCAGGCTTTGCAGATCAATATCCACTTTACCGGTGGCCTGTGCCGCATCAACATGAAAAATAATGTTTTTACTGCGACATAATTCGCCAATAGCAACAATATCCTGCACGACACCGGTTTCATTGTTAACAAACATAATGCTGATAAGGGTGGTGTCCGGGCGAATCGCTTGCTCAAGCTTAGCCAGATCGATCAAGCCGGTGGCTTCAACTTCCAGATAACTGACCTCAAAGCCTTCGCGCTCTAACTGGCGCATGGTATCCAGTACCGCTTTGTGCTCTGTTTTAAGGGTGATCAGATGTTTACCTTTTTTATGGTAAAACTGCGCCGCACCTTTTATCGCCAGGTTATTAGACTCGGTGGCGCCTGAGGTAAACACGATTTCCCGAGGATCGGCTTGCACTAAATCGGCAATTCGACTGCGGGCAATGTCTACTGCTTCTTCTGCCTGCCAGCCAAAACGATGCGAGCGCGAGGCCGGGTTACCAAAGCCACCATCCAGTGTCAGGTATTGCATCATTTTTTCCGCCACACGCGGGTCTACCGGGGTGGTCGAGGCATAATCCAGATAGATAGGTAACTTCATCTTGTGCTCCGTTTAGCGCTTACAGCTGGCAACTGATTTCAATATCAGTCGCCGGATTTTTTACATTTCGGCTTTGCTGTTGCTTAGCAACCTGCCGCACATCTTGCTGGTTAACCAGTTCGCCTAAGCTGATACTGGTAAGAAAATCTTCGATACGACGGCTTAAATCACTCCACAGCGTATGGGTTAAACAACGTACACCACTATGGCAATCTGACTTGCCCTGACAGCGGGTTGCATCTACCGATTCATCTACCGCCGCGATCACTTCTGACACAGAAATAAGATTGGCCGCTTTACCCAGCTGGTAACCACCACCTGGACCACGTACACTACTGACTAAACCATGTTTACGCAGACGGGCGAATAATTGTTCAAGATAAGACAACGAAATACCCTGACGCTCAGAAATATCTGCCAGCGGTACTGGCCCTTTAGCAGTATGCAGTGCCACATCCAACATGGCGGTAACCGCATATCGGCCTTTTGAGGTAAGACGCATAAAAGGTTCCTTTGGCAAGGCCTGAGTGAATAGCAGCTATTGTACATTCCTGACTATTTTAGTCAAGTATTAAGCCGAGTGTTTTAGTCAGGTATTACCGCTATCCCCTACCATAATAGGGACTAGCAAAGCGTTTTTTATGTCAGACGTTAAATACCCGGATCAAAAGAGTCCACTTCTTTGCGGCGTAATTCAGCAGCACGCTGCTCTGCCTCGCGGAACTCCTGCTCAGCAATATTCACTGCGGGCAATTCTTCACAAACATTGCCGCCTAATTCATTAACACTGTGACAAAGCTCAGCTACTTTGCCATCCAGCATATGCAAATGGTCAAGCAAACTGCCGATGGCATTAGCCACAGGATCAGGATTGTCCGCAGCAACGGCATAGGCATCAAAGCCGAATTTTTTCGCCAGTTGCTGCCGTTGCGCAGATACTGCAGCATCGGCTTTCGCCACTACCCGTCCGGGAATACCAATAACAGTAGCACCGGGCGGCACATCTTTTACCACTACCGCATTAGAGCCTACCCGCGCCTGCTCACCTACAGTTAAGGGCCCCAGCACTTTGGCGCCGGCGCCAATGACAACACCATTGGCCAGAGTGGGATGGCGCTTACCAGGGTTCCAGCTGGTACCACCGAGCGTCACCCCATGATAAAGAGTACAATCATCACCAATTTCAGCAGTCTCACCAATCACCACGCCCATGCCATGGTCTATAAAGAAACGACGGCCAATTTTAGCGCCAGGATGAATTTCTACCCCCGTAAGCCAACGCGCAACCGTACTTAAAAAACGCGCCAGCCATTTCCAGTCAGCGCGCCATAGCCTGTGGCTTAAGCGATGCCACCAGATAGCATGCAAACCAGGGTAAGTGGTTAATACTTCAAAGGTGCTGCGGGCTGCCGGATCCCGCTCAAATACACTTTTGATATCTTCTTTGATACCAGCAAACATCGCCATTACCCCTTGTGAGTATTGTCGTTATCAGGTAACTGCACCGCAGTTTGTGTACTCTGTTCTGCTTTTTGCAGCCGCAGCAAGGACGTTAACATGCCACGTAAAATATTGTACTCGGCTTCTTCAGGGCGGGCCCGGGTAAACAGGCGCTTGAGTTTGGTCATCACTACGCCCGGATGCTGTTTAATAATAAAACCGGTATGTTGTAATGCCGCTTCAAGATGCTGATAAAAATTTTCCATCTGCAGCGCTGAGGGATAACGCACCGTATCGCTTTCAGGCGTCGGTTCACTATTAGCTAATGCCGCCATTCTGACTTCATAACAAAAAACCTGCACTGCCATCGCCAGATTAAGCGAACTGTATTCAGGGTTCGCATCAATACAGCAATGAAACTGGCATAGCTGTAACTCTTCGTTAGTTAGGCCGCTGCTTTCACGACCAAAGACTAAGGCCACCGGTTGTTGCTGACTTTCCATAATAGCTTTTTCAGCGCACTGTCGTGGATTGAGCATGGGCCAACTCAAGGTGCGACTGCGGGCGCTGCTGCCAACGACTAAGCCACAATCAGCTACGGCACTGGCTAAATCGTCAAATAACTGTGCTTTAGCCAAAATATCACTGGCACCTGCAGCCAGTGCATAGGCCTGGCCATCAGGTTCGGATTTAGGTGCTACTAAGCACAGTTGGGATAAGCCCATGGTTTTCATGGCGCGGGCCACCGAACCTATGTTACCGGTGTGGGTCGTTCCCACTAATACCACTTTGATCTGATCTAACATTTGGCCATCCCACTAAAAAGGGCTGGCATTCTACCATAGCAAATCACAATTGTTGATTGAAATTTAGCAGTCTAGCCACCTAAAAATTATACTTTAATCTTAGCTTATCTGGCAAAATCGCTGCAATGTCAGCGCCTTTTTGCTAGACTAGCCGTTCACTTCATCAGAGGTTTTACCCTATGAAAACAACTACCCTGTTATCTGTCGTCGCCTTATTAGGCTTAACCGCCTCACTCTGCACTGTGCCACGTGCCCTGGCCGCTAACGAGGAGCTAGAGCAAGCCGCTACTCATCATGTGCGTACTGAGCAAAATAAAGCACGGGATCAATACCGTAACCCAGTTGCTACGCTGGCGTTTTTTGATGTCACCCCTCACAGCAGCGTTGTAGAAATTTCTCCCGGCGCCGGCTGGTATACTGAAATACTGGCCCCCTTGTTAGCCGCACATGGCAATTTATATGCTGCGCATTTCCCGGCCGATACCACATCAGAATATGGCCAGCGCGCCAGGGCCAATTTTGTTACTAAGCTGGCCAGTGATCCTATATACCGCAAAGTACAGCTCACTGCCTTTGCCCCGCTGGCGGGCGTCGAAGTGGCACCAGCAGGCAGTGCCGACGTGGTTTTGACCTTTCGTAACCTGCATAACTGGTATATGGCCGGCGGTGAAGAAGCCATGCTGCACGCCTTTAACAACTTTTATACGGCGTTAAAACCCGGTGGCGTACTGGGTGTGGTAGAGCATCGCTTACCCGAGTCCCGCCTGGATACTAACTGGACGCGCAGTGGCTATTTTCCGCAAAGTCTGGCAGTAAAAATTGCCGAGCAAGCTGGTTTTGTGTTCGAAGCCAGCAGTGAGATTAATGCCAACCCTAAAGATACCGCTGATCACCCTAATGGCGTTTGGACTTTACCGCCGTCTTTGCGGGTAGGCGATGCTGATCCAGAGATTTATAAGGCCATTGGCGAGAGTGACCGCATGACCTTAAAGTTTCGTAAACCTTTAGCACAATAAACTTGTCAAACAAACGGAAATCTGAATGAAAGTAATGGTAATTGGCGGCGGTGGCCGCGAGCATGCACTGGCCTGGAAAGCGGCGCAATCGCCGTTAGTTAGCAAGGTGTTTGTAGCGCCCGGTAATGCCGGTACTGCCCGTGAGGGTAACTTACATAATGTGGCTATAGCCGCTGATGACATAGACGCCTTGTTAGCCTTTGCTAAAAGTGAGCAAATGGACCTGACCATAGTTGGCCCGGAAGCCCCACTGGCTAAAGGCGTGGTAGACACATTCCGCGCCAACGGCCTGGCCATTTTTGGCCCGACTCAGGCGGCAGCACAGTTAGAAAGCTCTAAGGCCTTTGCTAAAGACTTTTTGGCGCGTCATCACATTCCGACCGCCGCTTACCAGAACTTTACCGAAATCAGCGCCGCTAAAACTTATGTGCAGCAGTTAGGCACCCCTATCGTTATTAAGGCCGATGGTTTGGCCGCCGGTAAAGGCGTGATTATCGCCCAAACTGAAGTTGAAGCCTTTGCCGCAATTGACGATATGCTGTCAGGGAATAAATTTGGTGATGCCGGCAGTCGGGTAGTGATTGAAGAGTTCCTCAGCGGCGAAGAAGCCTCTTTTATTGTCATGGTCGATGGTGAGCATGCTCTTGCCTTTGCCTCGTCACAGGATCATAAAGCCCGTGATAATGGCGATAAAGGCCCCAATACAGGCGGTATGGGCGCCTACTCACCGGCGCCGGTGGTCACGCCAGCTGTACATGACTGGGTGATGCAGCAGGTGATTTATCCCACCGTGCGCGGCATGGCGGCAGAAGGAAATGTGTTTACCGGTTTTTTATATGCCGGCCTGATGATAGCGCCGGACGGCTCAGCTAAAGTACTGGAGTTTAATTGCCGCTTTGGCGATCCGGAAACCCAGCCGATAATGCTGCGACTGGACTCAGATCTGGTGGCACTGTGTCTGGCAGCGGTTAAAGGTAGACTCAACAGCACTGACATTCAGTTTAAGCCTCAGGCAGCAGTAGGTGTCGTGCTGGCCGCCGGTGGCTACCCGGACAGCTATGCCAAAGGCAAGGTTATTCATGGCTTGGATGACATTAACAGTGACAGCGCCCGGGTATTTCATGCCGGCACAGAATTACTGGATGGTCAGGTGGTTAGTAATGGTGGCCGGGTACTTTGCGCTACGGCGCTGGGGGAGAACGTCACGGCCGCTCAGCAAGCCGCCTATCAATTGGCCAGCAAGATAAGCTGGCAGGATATGTTTTACCGAACCGATATAGGCTATCGTGCTATTGCCCGTGAGCAACAGCAGCCTTAACCAGACTGTCATCTTTGCCGGTTACATTAGTAAAAATTAACGATTTTAAATCGAAACAAAAAGGTGCTGCGGCACCTTTTTTACTCTGACGTTGTATTAGTAAATGGAATCAACACTATGCTGCGTGTTTCCCTGTTATTGCTATTATTGATGCTAACCGGCTGCCAACGTGCAGCCTTACATTGTGATACAGCCTTTACTCCTATCGCCACTATTCAGGGCATAGGCGAGACCAGCCCTTTGCTGGGCAAGCAATTAATTACCCGTGGTGTGGTTCTCAGTGCTATATATACTGACAGCCCTAAACCGGGCATAGTGCTGCAAAGCCTGCAAGCCGATAATGACCCACGCACCGCAGAAGGCCTGTTTATCAGCCTGACTGAACCCGAGCGCTTTAGCCATGGAGAGGTATTACTACTGCAGGGCACCGTTGCGGAAATAGATCAGATGACCTCGCTGGTTGATGTCAGCTTAATCGAGAGCTGCGGTACTCACTCTGTTACCCCGCAGGAAATAAGCCTGCCGCTGCCTGCGGAACTGAATTGGGAAGCACTGGAAGGCATGTGGCTGCGCTTTATTCAGCCATTGGTGATCAATGATACCTATCAGCTGGGACGTTATGGTGAAATTTTGCTGGCCGATAAACGCCTGATGGTCCCAACACAGGTGGTGTTGCCTGGCGAGCCAGCCAGACAGCGGGCACTTGCGCAAGAGCGGCGTTCTGTGGTGCTGGATGACGGTTTATGGCAACAAAACCCAGATCCCTTGCCAAGCCCTTTTAATCTGCTCAGCGCTGTCACCCCCATTCGACTTGGTGACACTCTGCAAAATGTTGAAGGCATTTTAGTGCAAGACCAACGTGGTTTCCGCTTAGTCCCTACCCAAACTCCGCAACTGGTACAACGTAATCCCAGACCGGCACCACCGCAAGCAACAGCCCCCAGACAACTTAGAGTCGCCAGCTTTAATGTGCTGAACTTTTTCACCGGGGCTGATCAGCCAGAGGCCTTCCCTACCCGTCGCGGTGCCCGCTCTATGCAAGAATTAGCTCGTCAGCAAGCTAAACTGGTCAGTGCCATACTCTTAATGGATGCCGATATTATCGGCTTAAATGAATTGGAAAATAATGGCTATGACAATGGTAGTGCTATTGCGACGCTGGTAGCCGCACTGAACACCCAGACTGAACGGCCTTACGCTATAGTGCGCACCAATGAAACCCCGGGCACCGATCATATCAAAGTGGGCATTATCTACCGCCCGGATACAGTGCAAACGGTAGGGCAACCGGCAACACAAACCCAGGCTCCCTTTCATCAGTTACACCGGCCACCGGTTGCCGCCAGCTTTAAACATCGCTTTAGCGAGCAACCGCTGACGGTGGTGGTTAATCATTTTAAATCTAAAGGCAGCTGCCCAAGAGAAAATGCGGCTTCTGCCGCTCTACAGGGTGATCAGGGTGATGGCCAGGCATGTTGGAATGCTGCCCGGCTAGAAGCCAGCCAGGGCTTGCAACAATGGTTGCAAAGCAACCCTACTGGCATAAACAGCAACTATCAACTGCTACTGGGCGACTTAAACACGTATCGGATGGAAGACCCTATCCGTTATTTGGAGCAAGCCGGCTGGCACTATCTGTCGAGCAGTGAAGCCGAATATTCCTATACCTTTCGTGGCAGAAGTGGCTCTTTAGATCATGCGCTGGCCAGTCCGGCACTGGCTGCTCGCTTAGCAAAAGTGACCCACTGGTCAATAAATGCAGACGAAGCCGTGTTACTGGATTATAGCAGTCGCTTTAAACCGGCTTCGCTCGCAGCAGCACTCTATGCCGACAACCCCTTTCGCTCATCTGATCACGATCCTGTGATTGTCAGCTTACAGTTTTAAAGCGCCTGAATGGCCAGTAGCAACATGCTGCTGGCCATCACCATCCCCAGCAGCCAGGCAATAGAGCGGGCACTGGCCCAGTCAAACCAATAGCAGATTAGATAGGCGATTCTGGCAGCAACAAAACCCCAGGCTAACCAGATAACCGTAGTGGTGACTAAACTGGCCGCCACTACCGCCAGCATCGCGGCCAGATACACCGCTAAGGCTTCAAAACAATTGTAGTGAGCAGCATTACAGCGCTGACCAAAGCCGGTTAAGCGCGATTGTTGTTGCCGCGGGTAATGATTGTCATAGCCGCCAGCACGGTGCATCGCCCACACCAATGGTGCCTTAGCGATAAAGGGTAACAACGCAACAATAAATAACGTGGTTAACAAAGTGGCCATCGGTGATTGTCCTTTAGATCGGGTGCAATATTAAACGCCGTGCCCCAGCCGGCCGATCAGTAAGAGTAACACTATATCATCGCTTTATTGCTGAAGAATAACAGTTGCACCCTTGGCGTGGGTTGTTTTATGGTAAGAGTCCATTTTTTACAGGCGGCTGTGTATGTCACATAAAAATCCCATTATTGCCATTACCGGCTCTTCAGGTGCCGGCACCACCACGACGACCATCGCCTTTCAGCACATCTTTCGGACTTTGGGTATAGATGCCGCCTTTGTCGAGGGCGATTGTTTCCATCGCTTTAGCAGGCCGGAAATGGATTTGGCCATTCGCAAAGCACAGGAAGCCGGTAAGTACATCAGTTATTTTGGCCCTGAAGCGAATGATTTTGGCGCGCTCGAAACCTTTTTTGCCAGCTATGCTGAAACCGGCAGCGGCCGTATTCGCCATTATTTGCATACCTTTGATGAAGCCGTACCCTATAACCAACTACCCGGTACCTTTACGCCCTGGCAGGATTTAAGGCCCAATACCGATTTGTTGTTTTATGAGGGCCTGCATGGTGGAGCCGTAACAGAGCAGCACAATGTGGCGCAGCATGTTGATTTACTAATCGGCATGGTGCCGATAGTCAACCTGGAATGGATCCAGAAAATTATCCGCGACACCTCAGAGCGCGGTCATAGCCGTGAAGCCGTGCAAGCCAGCATAGTACGCAGCATGGATGATTATATTAACCATATTACGCCGCAATTTTCGCGCACCCACATCAACTTTCAGCGGGTACCGACAGTAGACACCTCTAACCCGTTCAGTGCCAAAGATATCCCGTCGCTGGATGAAAGCTTTGTAGTGATCCGCTTTCGTGGCATTAAGCATGTCGACTTCCCGTATTACCTGAGGATGATCCACGGCTCTTTTATGTCGAGGGTGAATACGCTGGTGGTACCGGGGGGCAAAATGGGTTTGGCGATGGAGCTGATTTTAACGCCACTGATAGAAGCTATTATGGTCAAGCGGCGACAGGCGCGTGGCCAGGTAGACTGGCTTGGCAACTAAAACGGGGCCGCAGCCCCGTTATATTGCTTACTTCATTTCTGGCAGATTACGGCCATAGAAGATTTCGCGGATTTCTTTAAAAACTTTTTTACTGACTTCTTTCTGTTCATCAGCTGGCATGCTATCGGTGCCCACACCAAACAAGTAGTTATTCAGGTTAGCTTCTTTAAGCATCATCTTGGTGTGAAACAGATTTTCCTGATAGACATTCACATCAATCATCTGGAAAGCTTTTTTGGTATCGCCATCCATAAAGTTCTGAATAGAACTGATCGGGTGATCAATATAATGCTTGGTACCGCTGATATCACGGGTAAAGCCACGCACCCGGTAATCGATGGTCACCACATCAGATTCAAAACTATGAATAAGGAAATTCAACGCTTTCAAAGGTGAAATAATGCCACAAGTTGATACTTCAATATCTGCGCGGAAAGTACAAATACCATCATGCGGATGGACTTCCGGGTAGGTATGCACACAGATATGGCTTTTATCTAAATGCGCTACTACCGTTTCTGGCAATGGGCCTGGGTTTTCAGAGTTATCCGGATCGACCAGAACCGGCTCTTCACTGACCAGAATAGTGACACTGGCTCCTTGTGGATCATAGTCCTGACGGGCGATATTCAGTACATTTGCGCCAATAATATCTACGACTTCGGTTAAGATATCAGTAAGGCGATCAGCATTGTACTGCTCGTCAATATACTCAATATATTCTTGCCGGTGTTGCTCGGTTTTGGCATAACAAATGTCATACAAACTGAAACTGAGGCTTTTTGTCAGGTTATTAAAGCCGTGCAGCTTTAATTTTTCAAAAGGCTTGACCACTTTTTCATCTCTCCAGTACAGGTGACATCATGTCACTGCAGTGCCCGCTAAATACATTGTCTGTATAGGCAGGCTTTATGTGTCAGAGCAGGCGTTAACTCTCAGCGCCTTGCTCTGGCGCGATAACACTGAACGAGTGCGTTACTTCAACACTTTTCGCCAACATTATAGAAACCGAACAATATTTTTCCGCGGATAAATCCACCGCCCGAGCCACCTGCTTTTCATTCAGGTTAACGCCGGATACTTCAAAGTGCAGGTGCAGCTTGGTAAAGACTTTTGGTATGGTCTCAGCGCGCTCTGCCGTGAGCTTAACCTGACAAGCGATGACCTGCTGCCGGGCTTTTTTCAAAATGCCGACCACATCCACTGACGAACAAGCGCCGGCAGACATCAACAGCATTTCCATCGGGCTTGGCGCCGCACTGGTGTCGCGATTTGCATCAAACACCACCGCATGACCGCTGCCCGAATGACCGATAAAGGTTAAGTCATTAACCCAACTGACTGTGGCTTGCATGAGCAGGCTCCGTCTAAAAATAAGGCGGGTATTTTACGTAAAAGCGGGGCGGGTAGCTAGCAGAAATGCCGTTAAATTGGCTGTTAATACATTTAATCGATGCTTAATCCAATAAATCGGCAACAGCGCTGTCAAACAGGTTTTTTATCAGCAAGGCGACTTCGTTAAGCAGCTCCGCCTGGGCAGGGGTAGCCGGCTGCTCCAGTACACTGGATAATACTTCCTGAAAATCATACATAATGCCATCTACTTCGCGGATAATCATTGAGCGATGATTCACTTCCAGTTCAGTGTGTTGAGTGCAAAGGGTAATAATTTGCTCTGCAATGCGTTCTTCGAGCAATTCACCAATACTTTTAGCATCAGGTTGACTAGTGTTGGCTTCCGTAAAGAGGGCCAGGTGTTCAGTCAAAAACTGGATAAGATGCTCGTAACCGGGTTTATCCGTGACCATAATAACGCCATACCTTAAGTGTTTAACTAGCAGCCTGCTTAACCATAGCCGTATTTAAGCAAAATGTCGCGAGGAACACAAATCGGGGCCGTAGCCCCGATCATGTTTTTACTAAGAAGAGAGATTAAAATTGCAGGCCAGGTGACAATTGCTCAGGCAGTACCACCTGTTCCAGCTCTACAGACGCCACCGGATAAGCACAGTAGTCCGCCGCATAATAAGCGCTGGCTCGGTGATTACCGCTACTGCCGATACCACCAAAAGGCGCTGCTGAACTGGCACCGGTAATAGGCCTGTTCCAGTTAACAATACCCGCGCGAATTCGCCGGAAAAAGTGCTGATACAATTCGGCGCTGTCGCTGAGTAAGCCTGCAGATAAACCAAAACTGGTATCATTGGCAGCATCAATAGCGGCATCGAAGTCATTAAAACGGAACACTTTTAACAGCGGACCGAAATGCTCTTCATCCGGGAAATTTTTAATAGCTGTGCAGTCCAGAATACCTGGCGATACCAGACCGGTGTCGGATTTTAAGTGTTTAAGTTCTATCAGCACATCGGCACCGGCAGCAACCAACTGCTGCTGTGCTGCTACCATGCCTTTAGCCGCTGCGACAGAGATCATTGAGCCAAAAAACGGCTGTGGATCGGCATCATACAAGCCTACCTGAATATTACGGGTGACTTCGATTAAGCGGCTGAGGATGGCATCCCCTTGAGCACCCTGGGGTAAAAATAATTTACGGGCGCAGGTGCAGCGCTGACCGGCAGAAATAAAAGCCGATTGCACAATATCATGTACTGCCGCATCAAGATTACTGACATCCTGTACGATAAGCGGGTTATTACCGCCCATTTCCAGCGCCAGAATTTTGTCTGGGCGGCCAGCAAATTGCTTATGTAAATAATGGCCGGTGCGTGAGCTGCCGGTAAAAAACAAGCCATCAATACCATTATGGCTGGCAATGGCTTTACCGGTATCAACTTCACCCTGTAACAAGTTTAATACGCCGGCCGGCAAGCCAGCCTTTTGCCATAATTGCACGGTATATTCGGCGACCAGTGGTGTTAATTCTGAAGGCTTAAACAACACCGTATTGCCCGCCAGCAAGGCTGGCACTATATGACCATTTGGCAAATGCCCCGGGAAATTATAAGGGCCGAATACCGCGACCACACCATGGGCTTTGTGGCGAATAAAGGCACGGCCTTGCGGCATCGGGTTTTCTTTAACACCAGTGCGCTCTTCATAGGCACGTACAGAAATATCAATTTTACCGATCATGGCTGCCACTTCAGTGCGGCTTTCCCACAGCGCTTTACCGGTATCACGGGCAATACACTGCGCCATCTGCTCTTTATTGGCACTCAATTGCTCTGCAAAGTTTTTAACAACAGCCACCCGCTCAGCAAAAGATAAATCGCCCCAGCTATACTGAGCAGCTCTGGCCGCCTGAATGGCCTGATCGACTTGCTCAGCTGATGCGGCTTCGCCTTGCCAGACAGGCTGGTTTTTGGCCGGATCCAGCGATACAAAGCTGTGGCCTTCGCCTGACAGCCACTCGCCATTAATAAATTGCACCTTGTTCGTCATGCTTACCTCAAATTATATGCGGCCTGAAATGAATACGACTTCATTAGTGTCAGACCGGCGTTAAATGCGACTGAGCCTGACCCAATCACCGGCAGACACCTGTAACGCCTCGGCAAACGCCGCTGGCAGTGTTACCTCTTCACTTTGTTCGCTCAGTTCCAGGTTTAACCAACTGGCCCGGAAATTAGCAATATCCGTATTGCAAATTAAGTACGGCTGGCTGCCTCTCACTTCACCAATCCTCACTTTTAGCCGACGACTATAGCGGATTGAGCGGATATGCTCCACCCTGGCTTCTACTGTTGGGCCGGCATCAAAAATATCCACGTAGCCGCGGTTAGAAAAACCCTCTGATTGCAGCAAAGCTAAAGCGGGTCGGGTTTTCTCATGCACTTTACCAATCACCTGCTGCGCCTGCTTACTTAGCAAGCTGACATAAATCGGATACTTGGGCATCAATTCAGCAATAAAAACCTTTTGGCCAATACCGGTCAAATAGTCGGCGGTGGGGAAATCGACTGAGAAAAAGTGTTCCTGCAGCCACTGCCAAAATGGTGAATTGCCATGTTCATCAGACACACCGCGCATTTCAGCAATAACCCTGTCAGCAAAACGCTCGGCAAACTCGGCCATAAATAAAAACCGGGTTTTTGATAATAAGCGACCATTGTTTTTTTCGCGACGGTTTTCACGCAAAAATAAGGTGCATAGCTCACTGACTCCGGTGTAATCATTACACAATGTCAGAATGTCGACTGTTTTATACACTCCCAGTGAACGGGAACTGTGTACCACCTTACCCAGATGGTAATGATAAAAGGCATCATCCAGTCCTACTGCAGCCTCTAAAGCACTGGTACCACAGACTTCTCTACTCTTTACATCTTCCAGTACAAACAAATAGCCTTCATCACCGGGGGCGGTCACCTTTTTGGCAAAGGATTGCTCTGAGCGGCTGATTTTTCGCATCAGCAGCTCATCGTTCACCGGCAAAGACGTAAAACCATGCCCTGATTCTACCGCCATCTGGTAGAGAGCCTGGTAATCATCCGCACGGATTGGGCGAATCACCATCATGGTCGCTTGCTCCATTTTTGCTTTATAACCTTACCGGGACCGCAGCCCCGGAATGCTTCATTGTTCGCGGTCTTTATGCCGCTGTATGCTTATTAAAGCCGCGTGTTATGCAGGCTGTAATTCTGTTACTTGCTTAACTGCTGCTTCAAAGCGCTGCATACCTTCACGGATTTCCTGTTCAGTTATCACCAGTGATGGTGCAAAGCGGATTACATCTACACCGGCAACCAATGCCAATAAACCCTGATCAGCTGAAGCCAGGAAGAAATCACGTGAGCGGCCTTTATAGCGCTCATTTAGTACCGCGCCCAGTAACATGCCCTTACCACGAACCTCGGCAAAAACCTGGTATTTGTCGTTAATGGCGGTCAGGCATTCACGGAACAGTTGCTCATTACGCAATACACCCTGCAGAACCTCAGGGCTGTTAATAGTATCAATCGCTGCTTCAGCCACAGCACAGGCTAGAGGGTTACCGCCGTAGGTGCTGCCATGAGTACCTACTTTTAAATGTTTTGCCACTGTTTCCGTGGTCAGCATAGCGCCCACCGGGAAACCACCGCCCAGTGATTTAGCCGAGGTCAGGATATCTGGCGTGACACCAGAATGCATGTAGGCAAACAACTTACCAGTTCGGCCAACACCGGTTTGCACTTCATCCATAATCAGTAACGCATTGTGCTGATCGCACAGCTGACGGACGCCACGCAAAAATTCATCATCGCCCGGAATAATACCGCCTTCACCCTGAATGGGCTCTAACACCACCGCACAGGTATGCTCAGTAATTAACGCTTTTACGCTATCCAGATTATTAAATTCAGCGTGTAAAATAGCACCGGGCTTAGGTCCAAAGCCATCGGAGTAGGACGCCTGACCACCTACCGTAACGGTAAAAAAGGTACGACCATGGAAGCTTTTGCTAAAGGAAATAATATCCTGTTTTTGCGCACCATAGTTATCCAGAGCCCAGCGCCGGGCCAGCTTAAAGGCGGCTTCGTTCGCCTCAGCACCGGAGTTACAAAAATACACTTTCTCAGCAAAGGTAGCATCGACCAGTTTCTTGGCCAGACGCAGCGCGGGTTCGTTGGTTAACACATTGCTTAAATGCCACAGTTGCTCGGCCTGATGTTTTAAGGCGCCTACCAGAGCAGGATGACAATGCCCGAGGCTGCTTACCGCAATACCACCAGCGAAATCGATATAATCGCGCCCGCTTTGATCCCAGACACGTGAGCCCTGACCTTTTACCGGGATCAATTGTGCCGGAGCATAATTGGGCACCATTACTTCATCAAACAGAGCGCGCGTTACCTGCATTTGAGCCGTCATTTTTGCGTATCCTCTTCTACTTAGGGTGGCGGTGGCCAGCATATCAGCGACCACTGTAAAGGCTTTTTTATACGTCATTATTGCAGATTAAACACGGCTTGTCTTGCTCTGAAAAAGGCTCAAACCCAGAAAAATCAAGGGCTGCAGATAGATTTGCATACTAAATGAATAAGTACGCATTGTCGTGTTGAAGCAGCATTTAAACGCAATGAGAGGCAGGTAGGACTAACGCGGCAAAGCCGCCTGTTGCCGCTGGGAAGCCTGCAACAGGCAGCTTTGCATGATTATGGTAAAGTTTTTTTTAACTATCAGCGGCTAAACGGCTTAAATCGGTGCTGTCTAATAGCAGACATTGCTCTGTACTAAGCTCTGCTTGCTGCAACCAACTCAAACGTTCTTCACTACTCAGCTTCTGTTGCTGCCACAGCTTAGTGGTTTGCACATAGACCTGAGCCTGTCGCACTAACTGGCTAAGAGGGGCCTGGCTAAATTGCATTTCATCTTCAGCCAGCAAATCCAGTGTTTGACATAACGCTAAGCGTTTAAGCCCCCAACGTGCCGTTAAATCAGCACTAAGAATAGCGGCAAATTCCTGTAATAAACTACTGAGAAAACTGCCATCAGCCGTTAAATTGTCTAAGGCATCTGTCAGCTCATAGTGACGCTCATTACGCGCTTTGAGTAACTCTCCCTGACGCACCTGCTGATAGGTGCGCAAGTAATTACGACACACCGCCATGTGTCCGAGGCTGTGATATAAGCCTATACAAAAGGCGGCATAAGGTAATTCAGCGCTCTGCTCTGCCAGTTTTCTGGCGGCCAGTGCCGTAGCAAGGCTATGATCCCAGATGCGCATCTTAAGCGCGATAAAGGGATCGGTTGAGTGAGGCAAGCTGCGACGCAAGCCATAAACAGGCACCACTGACTGCAGGGTTTCAAGGCCTAAAAACCGTAATCCAGTTTTAATATCCTTAATAAGAGCGCCGGATTTGGTACGGTTGCGGTATTGTGGTTGATTGACTAATTTCAGCAAATCCTGTTGCAGCCAGTCAATCTGGTGCACCAGAGGGTCCAGTGCATTTAACGTGACGCTGGGACTGGATAGCCGGTCCAGTAATTGGAAAAAAGCCTCACCCAGCTCAAACAAACTACTGCTCACCTGCTCAATATTTGCCAACTTACGCAGTACTTCATCCGCGACCTGCTCATGCAGATGAGCTTGAGTAAATTCAATAAATTGCTGCTTTGCTGCTTCTCCTGCAAGACGGGCTTGCTGCGCTTGTGCCTCAACAGCTAATAGGGTACGCCGGCTTTGTGCACCGGACTGACGATGGTCTAAACGCTGAGCTGCGGGGTTAACACCAATTAGCTCGTCCCAATATTGCTGTGATAATGCACTGAATCCCTTTAACATCTTGAAGAGAAGCTCCTTGATTGTTGCTGCGTTCTGCCAGAATACAGTCTTGTTATTATTAGCTGAAACACTATGACTTAATCGGCATTTGCCAGCGCCAGAAAATTTGCCAGCATGCTTTTGCCACTATCACTAAGTATAGCCTCCGGGTGAAACTGCACGCCATGCACAGCTAACTGCCGATGACATAACCCCATCATTTCTGCTGGCAAATCATATTGTACTTCAGCCCAGGCTGTTGCCATCAATTCCCCAGGCAAGCTATCTGTTTCCACTAATAGTGAATGATAACGGGTAACACTGAGTGGGTTGGGTAAGCCTTTAAACACAGAGGCATTGTTATGCGTAAGCCAGGAGTTTTTGCCATGCATCACCTTAGCCGCACTCACCACACGAGCACCAAACACCTGCGCAATAGCCTGATGGCCTAAACAAACACCTAACACCGGCACTTTACCGGCAAAATGTTCTATGGCGGCTAAACTAACACCGGCCTGATCAGGATTGCCCGGTCCCGGAGATATCACCAGATAATCAGGGTTAAGCGCAGCGAGTTGCTTAACACTAAGCTCATCATTGCGTTTAACCATCACCTGCTGCCCCAGCTCTGCAAAGTACTGCACCAGATTCCAGGTAAAAGAATCGTAGTTATCTATCATCAGCAGCATGCAGCTGATACTCCATTTAAATAATGGCTAGCATTAAACCAGACAGCTACCCTTGCCAGCAAGCACTAGCATAAATAATGAGTTAATTGCTTATTACTTGCGCTACTATATTTATTACTGCTAATTTATTAAAACCAGACATGTAGAACAACAATTAAATGGATTTTAAGCGTTTACTTATTTTACGTCTCGTAATTTGCATCGGTGCGCTGTCATTTACAATACGTGCAGAAACTTGCCTTATCGACAGACTGTCTGTTCGTAATATTAGTCTGTCAGGCTTAACTGACAACAGTACCATTACCGGCATTGATATGGATAGCATAGGCCGGCTTTGGCTAAATACTGAAAATGGTGTGCTGTTGTACGACGGCCAACGGGGTTTCCCACTGCGATATGAACCCGGCAATAGTGAGGGCTTAGCCTTTACCTTTGCTGGCGCAGTATTAGAACAAGACAAATTTTATTTAATCCCTCACGACAACGTACAACATACTTTGATAAATAAAGTGGACGGCAGTATTGAACAACTGCACGCAACCCCCCTGCCAAATTCAAGATTGCGTAAGCTAACACCAGATACCTTACCACAGTTTTATTTTGCCAATATGCGGGGGTACAGGTTGGGTGAAATGATGCAAACATTTTCGTATGAAGATATCGATCTATTTCTTATTAACCGGGACTTACTATCAGCAGCCACGTTGTGGCATCAGGCAGAAACTTATATTCAACGTCAGCCAACCCCTTGGTCACTGTCACGGGTATTTCAGTGGCAAAACACTGGCATAATGCTGGCGCGAGATACGACTACCAGTAGCTTTCTGAATCCCTCAGGTAGCCTGATACAGGTTAGGAACAACCAGCTGCAACAGCTTCAAGATTTCGGTAACAACATTATAGATGCTATTCCCCACCAAAATAGCCTGTTGCTGTTATCCACCGACGATAACGGGCTGTACTTAAGGCAGTTAAACCAGGGCTTACAAACGATCAGTACACATAAAATATCAACAAAGGCTACCAGCGGCACCCTGTTACTCGGGCCAGAGCAGACTATATGGGGGCTAACTAATGACAAAACCTTATTTCAATTGTGTGATGGCAAACCGCGTTTCGCCGGGCTTACACCTTATCTGCAGCCAGATAACCTTTTTAATAATAAAGGCGGTTGGGACTACTTCAAGCGCTTGTGGATAGCGGCACCGGAAGGTGGCTTACAGCAACTGAATATCACACCAGAATACCTGCGGTTGTACCACCCGCTTAACAGTGGCCTGCCGACGCAAGCTACCCGGGTAGCAAAAGTGTTTGATGACAATACCTTAATTGTTGCTACTCAAAATGAAGGCGTTTATTTACTCAACAAACACAATGGACGTTTAATTAGCGATATGACTCCGCAAGAGGGTATGTCTGGCTGGCGGGATCTGCATGTTGATAACGGTGATATCTGGCTGTCCGGAATTTATGGCTTATGGTTTAAACCTGCTCAAGGCCAATGGAAGCAACTTGAGCAAATACAAGGATTTAGCCTGACATTTGACGAAAGCAGCATCTGGCGTTTAACCGTCAAAGGGGTGACGCATTGGGATAGTGCTGGCCAGCTAATTAACCGTTATGAGCATAACCTGCCTGCACGGGCAGCCTTTATAAAAGACCATTCGCTGGTTGTGTCACACCACTTAGGTGAGGCAGAGTTTTACCGGCTGACTGCCAATAACCTTACCCCTGAACTTATCACCCCAGACCAGCGCAGCAATCCCTACCCTTTTGCCCTTACCCCCTATCGCAACGGGGTATGGCATGGCAGCTGGGGCGGCGGTTTAAGTTATTATAATGAGCAACTTGAGCTGCAATTTCAGCTAACCACCCGCCATGGCCTGCCCTCGAATATTGTGTTTGGTATCTTAACTGACGAGCAACAACGGGTGTGGCTAAGCACTGATCAGGGCTTAGCCGTACTGACTTTTTGCGAGCAGGAACTTAATGTTGCTTGCCTAAAACAGATCGATATCATTGACGATAAGCAAGGTTTGCTGTGTAACGAGTTTGATTCTGAAAGCCATTACAAAGCCAGTAACGGTGATTTGTATTTTGGTGGCCAGTGTGGCGTGGTCAGGATCACCCCCAGCCTTTATCAGTCCAATGCCATACCTGTGAGCTTATATTTAAGTGAACTACAACAAGATGGCCAGCACCTGCCGGGGCTAAGCCCTTTTAACCTGCCCTTTAACCAGGCGCAGTTAACCCTTAATGCCAACAGCAACATTAAGCTAGCTTTTGCCGGTGCGCCCTTAGGGCAACTGCAACAACTCAGATACCGGCTAAATAAAACCGATTGGCAGTTATTAAGCGCCCCCTTTGAATTGCAGTTTGCCCGGCTGGGTTATGGAGAACAACTGATTCAAGTGCAGGCGCTGGATGCCAATCACCGCCCGGTCAGTGAGCTATATCAATACACTTTGCTGGTGTTAACACCCTGGTATTTTACCCACTGGGCGCTACTATTTTACCTGTTAATGCTGGCCGGCGGCCTGCTGGCGCTGTACCGCTATCGCCAGCGTTTATTGCTTAAGCGTAATAAAGAGTTGCAACAAGAGGTGGCAGAAAAAACGGCCGAGTTGGGCAACAGTAATCTGGCGCTGCACAACAACCTACAGCAGCACCAGCAAATGGTGGAGTATTTAAGCCATGAGCTACGCACGCCGTTAAGCCTGATGCTACTGCCGCTGCAGCAGCTGGAACCGCAGCTGAGCGGTAAGCAAAAAACCCTGTTGCAACAAGCCGAACTGGCCGGTCAACGGCTGCACGGTTTTATTGAGCAACTATTACAACTGGGCCAGCACACCGACTTTAGCAAGCAACCCAGGGTCTTTGTCGAAATACCCGTTATTGTGCAGCAATTGGTGCAAAGTTACCTGCCGCTGGCACAAGCTAAGCAACAGCATCTGCAGCTTGCCGGCGACCTCAGTAGCCAAACCGGTTACTGGCAGCGCCAAAGCCTGGATATTATTTTGTCTAACCTGCTTTCCAATGCCATTAAACATTGCCCTTTAGGGGCCAGCATCAGAGTGAGCCTCAGCTATCAGCCACAGTGGCTGGTTATGGAAGTCTGCGACACTGGTCAGGGCATAGCACAGGACTGGCAGCAGCAGATTTTTGAAAAACATAGCCGGGCCAATACCCGGGTAACGGGCAATGGCCTGGGGCTGAATATCGTTAAAACCCTGTGCCAGCAACAAGGCGGCGACATTCAGTTGTTACCCTCCGCCCAGGGCAGCTGCTTTGAAGTCAGGTTACCAATGGCCGAACAGCTACCCGGCAATGCTAAGCTTGCCGCCGACTTGGATCTTAAGCCTACGGCCAACACCGGTGAGCAGATGGCAGTGAAAACGCCACAGAGTAACGGGCGACAGCTGTTGCTGCTGGCCGAAGATGAACCCGAGCTACGCCAGCAACTTAGCCGTATACTGCAAGCTCACTTTGAAGTGATTAGCGCCGCTGATGGTGACAGTGCCTGGCAACTGCTGCAGCAGCATTTACCCGACATTGTGGTCAGTGATGTACAAATGCCTAAATTAAGCGGTATTGAGCTGTGCCAGCTGAGTAAAAATTCCGACAGCACCAGCCATATTCCTATTCTGTTGCTGTCGGCCTGGGCCGGTACCGAGCATCAACGCACTGGCTTGCAAGCCAGAGCAGATGACTACATTACCAAGCCGGTACAAACCGATTTGCTATTGCATAAAATCAATAACTTGCTTAGTACCTTGCAGGCGCAGGCGCTAAAGTTACAGCTAGCGTTTCACCAAACTGATGCCGCGACCAGCAGTACCCCGCCAGAGAGTCAAGCTGCAGTGATGTTAGATAAACAAGAGCGAATTTTGCAGCAGGTACGCCAACACATACTGGCGAAAATTCAGGCCGGACAAGGCGCTAAATTGAACAGCCAGCAACTGGCAGCGCTGGCTAATCTCAGTGAAAAGCAGCTTAACCGTTACTGTCAGCAGCGCTGCCAATGCAGCCTGGCCGAGCTGATTAACCTGACCAAGTTACGCCAGGCCAAACAGTTACTGGGCAATATGGCGCTGAACATAGCGCAAGTCAGTGAGCAGGCCGGTTTTAGCAGCCAGGCGTATTTTAGTAAGGTATTTAAAGCGCAGTATGGCAAAACACCAGGGGAGTATCGCAAAGCCCGGGATCATGGTTGAAGTGGTATTTTCTATAACGCAGCCGCTGTTTGACAACATCAGTAATTACAATATAATTACTGGCAACAGTATGCTAGCAGGTGGCGTTATGGCGCACATGATTCAGATAGGTAATTCTAAGGGTATTCGTATTCCGCAAGCCATTATTAAACAAACCGGTTTTGAAAACAAAGAACTGGCCTTTAAAGTTGTGCCTGAAGGTTTACTGATAACCCCTGTGCCGCAACCAAGATCGCAATGGGCTGAGCAGGTGGAACAGGCATTAACTTCGCAATCTGACGTAGCCGATCAGGAATGGCTGGATGCAGAGCTAACTGATGAAGACACCACATGGTAAGCCAGCCAAAGCGGTTTGAGGTATGGCTGGTTAATTTAGATCCCACCAAAGGGCGGGAGATCAACAAAACCCGCCCTTGTGTTGTCGTCCCACCAAACGAATTAGGTAAGCTGTCAACGGTGCTGATGGCGCCTATGACCAGCCAGGGTTTTGCTTTACCATGCCGGGTGGCATGCGACTTTCAGGGCAAATCGGGGTTTATTCTGCTAGATCAGCTAAGGGCTGTGGACAAACAACGGCTGGTAAAAAAACTGGGTAGCCTGACAAACGAAACGCAAGCAGCCCTCTGTCATACCCTGGTAACAATGTTTAGCCTTTAACCATCCCAAAGCCAGACAGGAGCATATTCAGCTCCGCCGCCGGCACAGCACCAATAAACCAGGCAATAACAGCAAGGCTGTTGCAGGTGCTGGCACCGCAACGGAGGGCGGTGTGGACTGGGGTGGCAGTTGCAGTAAGTCCGGGTGGTTAACGTCATATAGCGTAGCTATTGAGCGGTTGACAAAAAATGTACCTGTCAGGCCATAGATCTCATCAGCCCCTGGTAAAATATCCTGCGTAAAATCACCAAACAGCTGAAAACCTATTCCCCTTATAGCCATACCGGCAATTGCATTGCTAAATGGGTTACGGCCACCACCCGCTAAGGCTTCGCCTGCCTGAAAATCCAGTTCAGTTTCGGTCACCCCTAAATACCCAAAGGTGTTGGTGCTTTGCTCACCAAGCATGGTCAACACTATGTCAAACACCGGAAACCGCCATGAGTTTATAACATAGTCAGCAACTCCATCGGTGTAAAAACTAAACTGCACCTGTATAACTGTGCCTACCGGCAAATTTGGCTCGTAGTCGTTTTGTTCTATCACTCCTGAATAGCCTACCGTTATCAGCGTAGCCTTAGCCGCAGGGCTAAACCACAACACACTGCTTAACAACAAGACTAAAATGAATGTAAAGCGCATAAAAAAGTTCCTTTTTTGCTTAAACTGCCAAAAGCCTAGCAAGCCTCTGTCAGAACGCTAGCGACAAAACAGACAATCTTTTGCACTTTTCAGACATTTTATGGGGTTTAAGCCAAAACAGGGGCGCTAGCCTAAGTTGAAGCCTGTATCAGGCGCATCTTAGCCTTCAGCGATGCTTGCCCACTTGCCAGGAGCTTTGCTGCAAATGGGTATTACCGGCAGCGACAGCGCCCGGCTCTAATGTGGTGGCCATCGAATCGTTCCAGCGGTTCAGATAACCGAACAACGCTATTACCCCCAATATTTCGACAATTTCGCCTTCATCCCAGTGCTGCTGCATTGCACTTTGAATACTGTCATCAACCGCATTGGGCACACTGGAGGCGGCTAAGGCAAACTCAAAAGCCGCTTTTTCAGCTGCGCTAAACAAGGGGCTGTCACGAAATTGCCAAATTGCCGCTAAACGTTCAGCACTGCCACCATAGCGCTCCGCCGCCAAAATAGTGTGTGCCTGGCAATAGTTGCAACCGGTATTGGCAGAGGTTAAATACCCGATCAGGCGTTTTTGCTCTGCTGTCACCCGCCCTTCATTCGCCATTACGGCTTTATTTAACTGAATAAAGGCTTTGGCAATCGCCGGGCGGCGCTGCATGGTCAGTACACTATTGGGGCAAAAGCCCAGGGTTTCATTAAAAAAGCTGGCCAGCTCACGCACGTCTGCATCATGGTCCTGCGCTAAGGGGGTTATAAGCGGCATGCTACACTCCGGTTGGTTTTGTGTTTTAGTCATGCTCACTGTAAGCGCAAAGCACAGCTCAGGCAATAACGGTAAGGCAGCTGTTTAAAGACGATAGGCAGGCGCATTTATAATTGCGCCGGAGGTAATATCAGGCGGCATGTTTTGTTATGACTCTAATTTTAATGACCCTGATTTTATTAAAGGGCCGAGTCTTCGAGCCTCGACTAAACGATCGCCGACTCGCTGATTCACTGATCGATTATTTCCCCCAAAGCCGCTACGCGGCCCAAATCACTGACCGGCGCGCACCAAACGCACTCTAAAGTCGAAGTTCTTAAGGTAGCCGTCGACATAGCCGCCGTTGAAAACGACGCCCCACGTGTAAGCGGAACCGTCGGCATGGGGCGACGACGACCAGAACCAACTGGATGGAGTTCCAGGGAAGATAGCTGTGTTAATCGCCGGGCTGACGCAGCGCTCTTCCACAATGGATTCCAACTCATTTTTATTGGGCAGCCGCCAGTCGCTGTAACCGCCAAATTCGTGGCTTTGCGCGGCGGCCAGCGCGTTGGCCCAGGTGTAGGTACTGGTGCTGCCACTGCAGCTGCTGCCATCCCAGCTCTGGCCCAGCCTGCAACGCATCCACATTAGCCCGGTGGTGGTGTGGGTTACGGTGCCATTATTATGCACAGTAAAATCACTGCTTGGCGTGCTTGCCGGAATATCATCACGACAAGCTGCATTAGCGCTTTGCACTGACCATGCCAGTAATAGCACGCTCAGCAGCATTTTGGGGGTGGCGAGTATCTTCATACTATTTCCCTATTTTTTGAGTTCAGAATAATCATGCATACAGGCCAAGCCATTAGAAGATTTGCAAAGGCCTTTAATTCCCTGGCCAGTTGTATCTGCAACTTAAGGTCATCCACTAACTCCGCAACCTGTTGCACCAGCTTAATATGGCTGTGCTTGCGCGAGACAGCACGGTGAATACTCTGGCACAGCCGCATGGTCGTGGCGCGCAACTGCTCACCAATGCTGTACTTGTGGTAGCGGCAAAAGCTGCGCACCACCTGCTCTGTCTCAAGCAGTAAGCGATTTGCATCGCGCCATATCGGTAACCGGTTCAGATGTCGCATTTAGTTACTCTTCCTTTTCCTTGCCAAAAGCCCAATCACTGGCCGGCGCGCACCAAACGGACTCTACGGCCGTAGTCCTTATAGAAGCCGTTGACATGGCCGTAGTAGAAATAGACGTTCCACGCGTAAGCGGAACCGTCGGCATTGGGCGACGACGACCAGAACCAAACCGATGGGGTGTTTGGAAAATATGCCGTATCAATAGCCGGAATAATGCGGCCGTTATGCACAATGCTCAGTAATTCCTTGCGTGTTGGCATGCGCCAATCACTGGCGCCGCAAAGGCCTTGGTTATTTACTGCCTGCACAAACGCATGAGTATCGCAAGCACTGCCGCTGCAAATGCCGCCATTCTGGGTGCCAGCTCCACCGCCATTGGTAGTGTTATCGGGGTTATACCAGCTGTAGGTATGATTCATATCCCGCAGGCCGCCATTGGTGGTTTTTACTTCCCAAATAAGCCCGGTAACGTTATCCCGCACACAGCTCCACTGGCTGCCGGCAGTTTCAGTGCCATTGGCATCCCAGGTCACATCCTGAATGGGAAGCACGCTGCCATCGGCGGCAATTTTAGTGTAATCAAAACCAGCGGCGCCGCCGCCAATTTTAGTTAAGGTGCCGGCGCGCGCCTTGGCATCGCGGCCAAAGTCACCATCTTGCCCTTCAAAGCCGGCTACCGGGCAATCGAGGTTATTGGTGTTGGCATTGGCGCACCAATCAATACCGGTATCGTTTAAGTCACCAATCGGCTCAAAGGCAAAACTGGCATCAATAGTACAAGCGGCAGTAATAGCCCCGGTGGTGTAGGTTTCGCCGGCTAAACTGCCACCACAGCCGGTTACCTCAACAATTCGGTGGTTAGCGTCGGCTACGACACTAAATTGTGCGGTTTCGCCATGTAGCACACTTAGACTACCTGGGGTAATTTGCCCGCCTGCGGTCGCAATAGCAGTAACCATATAGCTGTTGCGGCTAAAGCTGGCCATCACCGTACAACTACTTGTAATGCTACCCGTAGTGTAAGTGCTGCCACTTAAACTCCCGCCACAACCACTCACCGCATCAATGCTATAACCTGCATCCGCAGTCACTTCAAAAGTGGTAGTAGCGCCATGATTTACTGCGCTGCTGGCCAGGCTAATGCTGCCGCCCTCACCGGCGGTGGCGGTTACCGTATAGCTATTCAGGCTAAAACTGGCCTGCACACTGCAAGCGCTGGTTATGACGCCAGTGGGAAAGGTATTGCCCGTTAAACTCCCACCACAACCACTCACCGCATCAATGCTATAGCCAGCATCAGCTGTCACTTCAAACGTTGTAATAGCGCCATGATTTACTGCTCTGCTGGCCGGGCTAATGCTGCCGCCCTCACCGGCGGTGGCGGTTACCGTGTAGCTATTCAGGCTAAAACTGGCTGAAACAGTGCAATTACTGGTAATGCTACCGGTAGTGTAAGTGCTGCCACTTAAAGTGCCGTTACAGCCAGTGACATTACCGACACTGTAGCCGGTGTCAGCAGACACAGTAAAGGTGGTGGTCTGGCCGCTTTGCACGCTGCGACTGGCAGGGGAGAGGCTGCCGCCGCTGCCGGCAGAGGTGGACACAGTGTAAGATGCAGGAGGCGTTGTGCCGCCGCCAGAACCACCAGAACTGTCGCTGCCGCCGCCACAGGCAACCAGCAGCAATGAAGATAACGTAAACGCAAATTTAACCAGAGGCTTAACCGGGGCATGCACTTACATAAAATTGGCATCCTGTTGCTAATAATATTTTTCCACCGTCTTACCCTAGCCAGCTTTTTAGCCTTAACCAAGCCACAAACCGGACAACTTTTTATACTTTTCGGACAAAATATGCCCTTGATGGCCAAAATGTCCGATATGTGCAAAAGGTTGTCCGAATTGTGATATCGCCGGCCGGCGTTTTTATTAATAATCAGACAACCGCTGAAAACGCCTGGCAGGTACTGGCTTGATGATTGATTTAGCAGGGAATAATGAACCTAAGGTATGTTGCCGCAACTATGTGGCCATGGTGGACTACATTAACCATTATGGCGACAGCGCCGATATAGCCCGCTTGTTTAGCGGCATTTTAGGGCCTAACCTGAGCCGCTCGCCCTTTTACTGCCTGGATGGCGAGCCGCTGAGCTACCATTACCTGACCAACACTCTGAACTGGCTGCCAAACTCACTAAACCTGATCATTTTTAGCAACCTGGGCCAATTGCCGTAAAGTGCTTTTGAAATTGGCCGCCATACCGTTAAAAACATGCCGGCGCAGCGCAACCATGTGATGGCGGCGTTTTTGCACTTGCTGGGGCCGGAGCACAGTGTGCGGTTGGTTGACCGCATAAACCGCCAGTTTAACCAGACCAAGCAGGTGGTGTTGTCCGACTTTAGCCGGACGGGTGGCTGCATTGAGCTGCGCTATCTGCCTGGAATAACACACAATACTGTGATTACCGAGCAGAACCTCGGCTGTTATGTCGGCACCCTGGAGTTATTTGGCTACCAAAAGGTACAAGGCAAAGTGCTGCAGGATCATCAGGCAGTTGATCTCAGCGGCGCAGGTTACAGCCGGTTACAGTTTCAGTTTCAGGGCGAAAGCCTGTGGCAGCGGCTGCGCTGGCTTGCAGGTTATACCCTGGCGGGCTTGTGCTGCCGCACTTACCTGAAAAGCCACCATGTGTTTCATCGTTATCACCGTGAGGTGATTGATGCCTTTCAGGCCGAGCTTAACCAAAAAGAGCAGGCGCTGGCACTAAACCAGCACTACTACCAGCAGCTGGTGAATGAGAACACACAGCGCAATAGCGAATTAGAGCGCCAGGTGGCAGAGCGCACGGCCAGTTTAACCAAAGAAATAAGCACCCGCCAGCAGCTGGTACAGCAACTCAGTGCTGAGTTGCACATTCCGCTTACTCTGATGCAGCAACAACTGCTGCAGTTACAGCAACACCCTGACGATGCAGCCAGTATCAGCAGCTGCAGCAAACAGCTCGCTCGCTCATTAAACCGCTTGCATGCGACTTTATTGCAATTACCGGATGTTCAGTTTCAACAGGATTTACTCGCCAGACCTGATAGCAGCGCTGCGCTTGCACAAGATTTACACTTTGATGAAAAACTACAACGGATGCTGCAACTGCATTACGCTAAAGCCGACTTTAATGTTAGCCAGCTAGCACAGTTACTAAGCTGCACCGAACGCACCCTGCACCGTAAAGCCCAGCAAAGCTGTGGCAAAAGCCCATCGGCACTATTAAGGGATTACCGGATAAACCAGGCTAAATTATTGCTGCAACATGGCAGCAGCATTAAAGATACCGCCCACTTAAGCGGCTTTAGCAGTGTGTCTTATTTTAGTGCCAGCTTTAAAAAAGCCGCCGGCATAACGCCGGCGGATTATCTGAAACAAGGCCAGCATGTTGTGGCCTCAACTGCACAATAACTTAAGGCAGTACAAAACCTACCGCATCATTTACTTTAGCCAGTGTTGCTGCCGCGCGGCTGCGGGCTTTTTCGGCACCAGCACGCATCACGCTTTGCAGCGTGGGTAAATCTGCCCGTAACTCGGTAAAGGACTTTTGCACCGGCTCCAGCAGGCTGATAACCGCATCAGCCACATCGCCTTTTAAATGGCCGTACATCTTGCCTTCGTACTCGGCTTCCAGCTCGGCCACCGCTTTACCGGTAACACCACTTAAGATACTCAGCAGATTGGCTACGCCAGGCTTGGCATCGATATCAAAGCGCACCCGTGGCGGGTCTTCAGAGTCTGTCATCGCCTTTTTAAACTTCTTGCTGATCATCTTTGGATCTTCAAGTAAACCGACGAAGTTCCACGGATTGTCATCCGATTTAGACATCTTCTTCGTCGGGTCTTGCAAGCTCATTACCCGGGCCGCGACCTGTGGAATATAAGGCTCAGGCACAGTAAAGATATCGCCATGTGCCGAATTAAAGCGCATCGCCACGTCACGGGCTAATTCTAAGTGTTGTTTTTGATCATGGCCGACCGGAATTTGGTTGGCCTGATACAGCAGAATATCAGCCGCCATTAATACCGGATAAGTGAATAAGCCAGCGTTAACGTTATTGTTATGGCGCTCTGACTTGTCTTTGAACTGCGTCATGCGGCCAAGCTCCCCAAACTGGGTATAGCAATTTAGTACCCAGGCTAACTGGCTGTGTTCAGGCACATGCGATTGCATAAATACGGCCGAACGCTTCGGGTCGATGCCACAGGCTAAATACAGCGCTAAACTATCCAGCGAGGCATTGCGTAGCGCCTGCGGATCCTGACGTACCGTGATAGCATGTAAATCAACAATACAGTACAAGCAATCGTAATCATCCTGCATTTGATCCCACTGGCGCAGGGCTCCCAGATAATTACCAATGGTCAGCTGTCCTGATGGCTGGGCGCCACTAAGTACTATGGGTTTACTGCTCATGCTGTATTCAATCCTGTGTCAGTCGTAAAAATGGAGGCTATTATACTGTTTATTTGCGTTAGCGCGACACCGCTGCAAGCTGTTGCCGCATCTTTGCAATGGTTTGCGCATAATCCGGACTGTTAAAAATAGCTGAACCGGCGACAAACATATCGGCACCTGCCGCTGCAATATCGGCAATATTATCGACGGTAACACCACCGTCAATCTCCAACCGGATAGGCCGGCCACTTTGCTGAATGATTTGACGGGCAGCGGCCAGTTTATCTAAGGTTGCCGGGATAAATTTCTGACCGCCAAACCCCGGATTCACTGACATCAGTAATACTACATCCACTTTATCCAGCACATAGTCCAGATAACTCAGTGGTGTTGCCGGATTAAACACTAAACCCGCCTGACAGCCGTGGCTTTTAACCAGTTGTAAACTGCGGTCAATATGGCGCGAAGCTTCCGGGTGAAAGGTAATAATGCTGGCCCCCGCTTCAGCAAATTGCGGGACCAGGCTATCTACCGGCTCCACCATCAAATGCACATCTATTGGCGCGGTAATGCCATAGTCACGCAAGGCTTTACATACCATTGGTCCCATTGTCAGGTTAGGCACATAATGGTTATCCATCACATCAAAGTGCACCACATCGGCACCTGCAGCCAGAACTTTGGCAACATCATCACCTAAACGGGCAAAATCAGCCGATAAAATCGAAGGAGCAATTAAAAATGGTGACATGACTAAGTTCCTGACAAGCTAAAACGCAGACTTTACTGAATTCACCAGCAAATTGCACGTGATACCCACCAGCTACCCTTTGCACAAAAACCAAGCAATCACGCACCAGCACAGCGCAAACATAGGTATATCAGTAGCGCCAAATTATTATAAGCCTCTGTTTTATATTAACTTAAACCCATGGCATGCATCTTGGAATAGTTAGCCAAGGGAACTCACATAAAAAGGTAATAAAAATGACAAAACACACAACTCAACACACCCGGGTAGCCAGCGCACTGTTACTGGCATTGGCAGGCAGCAGTTTTAGTCTGGCAGCCGTTGAACTTAGCGGCGACATTACCTTCACCTCAGATTATGTCTTCAGAGGTATTTCACAAACGGAAGAAGCGCCTGCCATACAGGGCGGACTAACCCTGAGCAATGAATCAGGCTTTTACGTTTCAGTATGGGGCTCTAGTGTTGATTTTGGTGGTCAGGGAACCCTTGAATTGGATGTTTTGCTAGGCTGGAGTGGTGATATCGCAGAGGGTTGGTCCGCTGATGTCGGTATAATGCGCTACGGTTACCCGAATACTGAATTTGCCGGCTCAAATTTCTGGGAATTGTATGGCTCAGTATCCTATGCAGATTTTACATTGGGATTAGCTTATAGCGATGATTACTATGGCAATAGTGGTAGTTACATCTATGCCTATGCTGGCTACAGCTATGCCATTAGCGACGCTTTGACAGTGGATTTTCATATTGGTCAAAACGAGTTTCGTGATGACAGCTCTGCCAGTTATCTGGATTATGGCGTGAGCCTGAGTACCGAGCTGCTAGGGGCGGGCTTAGCGCTGGCCTATATCGGCACTGACATCAAAGACTGCAATTTATGTGATAGCCGGGTGGTTTTTAGTGTCAGTAAAAGCTTTTAAGGGCAGATCCATTGTTAGCCTTTAACGTATACTAAATAATCAACTTGAGACAACGCCGAAAATAAAGTATTATTAGCGGCGTTGATTTAATACGTTAACAGGGATTTACATGAAAATAACCCATATTGGTAAGCTGGCGATTGCTGCTGTCATACTTGTACTGGTTGGCATGGTCTGGCAGCTGGATGCTGCGGCATCTTGTAATCGTGGTCAGGACCAGGCTGCACACTGTCAAACATCACTGCAACAAAGCTGGGCTAATTGGTTTGCCGGCAAAAGCCGCTCCACTCAGTTTCATTTTGTTGATTTTCTTGAATTACTTAATCGCCTTAATCCAACTAAGCCGGTCAAATCCTGAGCATGGCCAACAAGCCTGGTTGGCGCCAGGTACTAAAAGCAGTGTTGGGCGCCTTTATTGGTGTGCAATCTGAGCAGCAGCGACAGCAAGATTTTAACGCTTCCAGTCCTGCCCCGTTTATTATTGCCGGCCTGATCATTACCCTGTTTTTTGTACTGTTGCTGTTGTTAACCGTGCGGCTGGTACTGGCTTAGCCGGATAACTGGCAAACAACTCTGCAACTTTAGCCCGTGTCGCTCCCTGCTGACTAATTGAGCGCCCTACCTGCATAGACGTTAATTTAGCCTGATGGTAAATTTGCCGGGTCCAGGTCGTATCATGATTGCTGATCAACACATTAATGCCCCGTTGTTGCGCCTGCTCCGCTAAAATGGCTAATTGCGCCTGATCATCCAGGCTAAAACCCTGCTTTGCATAACCGGTGAAACTGGCTGTTTTGCTCAAGGGCACATAAGGCGGATCACAATACACCGTACTTCCCGCTTCAGCTGCAGCAAAAGCCTGCTGATAGCTGACGCAACGAAATACCGCGCGCTGCGCTTTCTCAGCAAAAAAATGCAGCTCTGCTTCCGGAAAGTAAGGTTTTTTATAACGGCCAAAAGGCACATTAAACTTACCGGATAAATTATATCGGCACAGACCATTGTAACCATGCCGGTTTAAGTACAAAAACAATAACGCCCGCTGATACTGATCAGTGCACTGATTAAATTCATCCCTTAAGCGCAGATAACTATCGCGTTGATTGCTGCTCTCAACAAAAAACGTCCGCGCATCAGCTATGAAATGCTCACTCTGCTGCTGTAAAATCTGATACAGGTGAATCAAGTCAGCGTTAATATCATACAGTTGATACTGCGAGTAATCGGTGTTTAAAAACACTGAGCCAGCACCCACAAAGGGCTCAACCAGCGTATCTGTCGCTACTAAGTGCTGTCGAAGTGAGTCTACCAGGCTATATTTACCACCTGCCCATTTTAAAAAAGCCCGATGCTTTTTGTTTACAGCCTTAGTCATGCTGTTGCCCTTGCTGCTCGCGGAGCCGTTGTAAGGCTTTGATTTCCTGCTGCACCGGGCGCAGGCTTTTGGCAAAGGGGCCTGCGGCCTGTAATCTGGCTGGCAAGGTTGCAATTAGACTCAGCGCTGCCGAACTATCAGCCTGTAATTCAGATAGTAATACCCACTGCAGCTTACCCTGCCAACTGCGTTGATAGCGATAGAATATCAGCCCCGGGTATTGCTGTTCAAAGCGCTCTACTGCGGCAAGATCAGATAATACCGCAAACTGTAACGCGACCATGCTGGCAGATGCCGCCAGTAACATCGCCTCATCTGCAGGCCACTCGGGTTCACTCTGAGTCTGAATCAGTTCATGACTTTCATCTGTGCTGTCAGTCAGTTCTGGTGCCAGCACAGGCTGCTCAGGCTCGATAGCAAGGGTTTCCGCTAAAGGAAGCGGCTCTGTCAAGTTGCCGGGAAACTCATTGCTGGCGGCCGATTGCTCTTTGAAGGGCTCTGCTTGCTGCTCATCGTCAGCAGGAACTGTTGGTTCTTCGATTATTTGCGTTAGCGTCGTGTCAGGCTGTTGCGGCTTAGCAGTATGTTGATTTGGCACTGCAGACCCTAACGTCTGCTTGTCGTTATCAGTTTGCCACCAGTACCAACTACTGCTAATCAACAGCAACAGCAAGGCTAAACCTGGTAGTAAGTATTGCCATGGCAATGCTGGTTTCACGCTTGAACGCTGTGCCGATGCCGCTGGTGGGTCGAGCAGCAGGCGAATATTGCCTTGTGCCGCGGCTAACCTGCTGGCGAGGGTCAGTGGATCTAACTGCTCCTGTTGCAGCAACTGCTGAGCATCCGCCAGGGTTAATGGGTTAATCGTCAAATTAAGCTGAGCACTGGCTAGCGGCGATTCACAAAAGCAACACAGCGATACCGGTAAACCAAGTAACCATTGTTGCTCGGTTTCTGGAAATTGCTGAAAGTTGTCTACTAATAAGACTAAAGGTTGGTCTGCAGCAGTCAGATGATGCAGCGCTTGTTCAAAATCAACATGGCTGGCCTGATTCGCTCCGAGCCACTGAGTCAGCAGCTGTTGCTCCAGCTCTGCTCTTCCCTGCACAGCACTTATTAACGCCACATTATGCTCAGCGGAAAACACTTCAGCGAGAACCAGCGCTAAGGTCGTTTTACCACTGCCAATAGTACCTAATATTGCAAACCGTTTTAAATCGTTAAAGGTCAGTTGAAACAGCAGACGTTGCAGCAACTCTTGCTGTGTCGGCAAAAGATGTGCAAAGTCCGCTAAAGAGTGAGCAAAATGTTTTAGCTGCATCAGTCGAATACCGCAAATAGTTCCTGCTCAGTGACATCTGACACAATGCGTGTTGCGCCAAGCTTTGTCGGCAGTATAAAGCGCATTTGGCCATTTTTAACTTTTTTATCGGTTTTCATATAAGGCATAAAGTCGCTGATCTTCATACCCTCTGGTGCTGTGATGGGCAAGCCAAAACTACTAATTAAGCGTTGTGTTAAGGCCAGTTCATCAGTAGAAATCCAGCTTCTGGTAAATGCCAGCCGCGCAGCCATCATCATACCTGCTGCCACCGCTTCACCATGTAACCATTTGCCATAGCCGATAAAGGCTTCAATAGCATGACCAAACGTATGGCCTAAATTAAGTAAAGCGCGCTCACCTTGTTCGGTTTCATCACGACTAACGATATCTGCTTTCATCTGGCAGCAATGTCTTATCATTTCGGCTAATATCTCAGGCTGCTGCTGGTTAATGGCATCAGTGTTCTGCAGTAACCAGTGGCAAAAAGCTGCATCGCCCAACAGACCGTATTTAACGACTTCTGCCATGCCTGCCGCAAATTCACGTGCCGGTAATGTTTGCAGTACTTGAGTATTGATGATCACCTGCTCTGGCTGCTTAAAGGCACCTATCATGTTTTTGCCAAGCGGATGATTGACCGCCGTTTTCCCGCCAACAGAAGAATCTACCTGTGATAACAAAGTTGTCGGGCATTGCACAAAACGTACGCCACGTTGAAAACACGCTGCTACAAAACCCGTTAAATCGCCAATGACGCCCCCGCCCAGTGCTACCAGCACCAGATCACGTGACAAACCCTCTGTCATTAAGTAACTGAGTACCTGCTCGAATGATGCCAGGGTTTTATAAGCCTCGCCATCGGGCACTAAAAAGTGCCGTGGTTTAGCTGCAGGAAATAAGGCTTGTACACTGTCAAGATAGCGTTCAGCAACGACAGGGTTGGAAATAATTACCACTTGCTGCGCAGCGGCCAGTGTCGGCAAAGCCGCCGTGAAACTATCCGCAATGTGAATGGGGTAGCTGCGCTCGCCAAGTTGTACATCAACTTTCTGCATTGCAGCACTCCTGAAACAGTGGTTAAAAACCTATTTGATTGATGATCTGATTGGCCACAGCACGGGCACTTTGTTCATCCGTACGCACGGTAAAATCGGCAATTTCCTCATACAGTGGATTGCGCTCTGCTGCCAGACGCTCAAGTACTTCACGAGGTGCTTCTTCAGTTTGCAGTAACGGGCGACGCTTATCACGCTGGGTACGGGCTACTTGCTTTTCGATAGGGGTTTCCAGATATACCACTATGCCACGTGCAGATAACCGGTTACGGGTTTCTTTACTCAACACAGAGCCACCACCGGTAGCCAGCACTATACCTTGCAGCTCGGTTAGATCCTGGATAACGCCTTCTTCGCGCACCCGAAAGCCTTCCTCGCCTTCCAAATCGAATACCCAGGCAATATCAGCGCCAGTACGGCGTTCTATTTCCTGATCCGAATCGAAGAAATCAAGGTGAAGCATGTCTGCTAAATGACGTCCAATCGTGCTTTTACCAGCACCCATTGGGCCAACAAGGAAGATATTACGTTTTTCTGCCATAAGTCGTATTGCTAAATCAGCTAACTCAATGAAAAGTTGAATTGAAGGACCAAAAGGCTCCCGCGAAAAATTAAAGCGCTGAATTATGTCAGCAATGGCCTTTCATTGGCAAGATAAATCTGCAGGGACAACTAAGGTTGTCCCTGCAGATTACTGATTACAGACCTTCAGTCAAAATACGCGGGGTAACAAAAATCAGTAGTTCATTCTTTTCATTAACATCGCGGGTTGAACGGAATAAGGCGCCTACGTAAGGAATATCACCAAACAACGGTACCTTAGACACAGTCGACAGGATTTGCTGTTGGTAGATACCACCCAGTACGATGGTTTCACCATTATCAACCAGCACTTGCGTCATAATTTGCTGAGTATCAATGGCCGTTGCCGGGCCTGTAGGGGTTTGTACTGTCTCACCACGGGTATTTTGAGTAATTACCAGGTCCAATATGATTTTATTGTCCGGGGTAATTTGCGGCGTAACGGTTAAGCTTAACACCGCTTTTTTGAACTCAACGGTAGTGGCACCACTAGACGCCGCCTGTACATAAGGAATTTCAACACCCTGCTCAATACGCGCTTCTTTTTGGTTAGAAGTAGTAATACGCGGGCTGGCAATAATTTCACCTTTATTTTCCTGCTCCAGCGCAGACAGCTCTAAATCTAACAAGGTACCATCAGCAAGACGAGCCACATGGAAAGCAATACTACCGGCCGGGTTCTGAATAGGCAGGTTTACATTCCAACGGTCATTCAGCGCAGGGAAGTTACCAGTAGAGACGGTATTAGCACCCGGTGCATTACCAGATACACCACGATTACCACCACTAGTGCTTTGCTGGTCACTGAAACCCCAGCGAATACCCAACTCATCAGTCACACTGTCACGAACCGTAACCATACGAGATTCAATTAACACCTGACGCACAGGGATATCAAGTCTTTCGATTAAACGGCGAACACTTTCAATGTTACGCGCCGTATCTTTGATCAGAATGGTATTAGTACGCTCATCCACCACGACACTACCGCGGCTTGATAACAGTGTTGCGTCACGATTTCCAAGCAGGCCCGCTAAATCACCCGCTTTGGCATAGTTAATAGTCAAAAAATCGGAGAACAAGGGTTCTAGCTGCTCAACATTTAGTTTAGCCTCCAGCTCACGGGCTTCACGCGCTGCCAGTTCTTCAGTGGGTGCGACCATGAGAATGTTGCCATCCATCCGCTTGTCCAGGCCTTTTACCCGCAACACTATATCCAATGCTTGGTCCCATGGCGTACCATCAAGCCGCAGCGTGATATTGCCGGTAACAGAATCACTGGTAACTAAGTTAAAACCGTTATAGTCGGCGATAATCTGCAGTACAGTCCGGATAGAAATATCTTGAAAATTCAATGAGATAGGGCGACCCTTATACTCGCGTCCACCACCTAAAATACTGCGATTAGTAGTGTCGCGTTCAATATTCAGCGTAAAGATGTTATCAATCTGCTGGTAGGTGTAGGTGAATTCAGCAGTGGTATCAATCACCAATCTTGCTGAGGCGCCTTCTTTAAAAGTCTCGATGCTTTTAACAATGGTACCAAAGTCCATTACGTCTAACTGATATAACAGCTCATCTAAAATATCAGTGTTATGGAATTCGACTTCCAATTTACCCAAGCGCTCAGCCACATCGATAGCCGCGGTATTTTCACGTAAAAATACTAATACGCGACCTTCGCCCTTTTCACCGCGACGAAAATCAATCGCTTGCAAACGGTTAATATACGTTGGCGTAACATCTGCAGCCTGACCAATCTGACCCGCTGTCGGGTTATCAGAGATGTGCATGTAGAACACATTTCCACGCACCCTGGTGCGGTAAATCTTCAGATAATCCAGGTAGATAACTGATTTGAAGCCATCGCCTACAAATTCAGACTTAACCCTTTTCACGCCCGCTTTATCAATCAGTACTTCTTCCAGTTTTTCTTCGTAGTCAGAGTTATCAAAAAATAACTCTATACGGGCAGGTTCGTTAAATACCTGAATACTGGGGTCAGTGTATAAATCTTCATCGAAAATAAATTCGATTTCAGTTTCGCCTGTTAATAAGGGGTTATAGCGTACATCATATAACAGAGGTACTGCTGTGGCAGGCAAGGCCACCAATAACGCGAGCAAACCTAAGGTTGTGCCGGTAATTCCAGAGGCTATTTTTTTGATTATTTTATCCATGATATACTCACACACCTATCGATTACTTGCCACTGCTGCTGCATCAACCATTTGAATCATGGTCGTTCTTTCTTTCCAGCAACCTGCCCCGTCCGGGATTAACTCTAATAATTCCACATGCGTAGGTTCAACACTGATCACCCGGCCGTGAAATAAGCCTACATAGTTATTCAGTGTAACCCTGTGCAGGGTTCGATCCGACGCTTCTATCAACGCCCAGATATTACCGGTATCACCTAAAGTTCCGCGCATCCGTAAGTTATCCAGAGCATATTTTTCTAGTGGCTCTTTACGGCGACGTGGATCCGGATGCAGACAGTCCTGCACTTGCAAGAAACGATCCTGAACTGCTTCTGGTCTGGGTTCAGAGAATGGGCTGCGACTATTTTGCGAGCCATAAGCGATATGCACAAATTCCTTGACCTCAGGTAAAGGTTCTACCCTTGGTCGGGTATTTGCTTTAACTGAATCCATATGGTCCTGAATTTCACTTAGATCATCAAAACAGCCTGTAAGTATTAAACTGGCTGAGACGACAAACAACCACTTTCTCATTGTGCCGTCTCCTTATAACGATAAGTTTTCGCTACTACGTTAAAGCGCAACCGTTCATTACGTTCCATTTGAATAGTAAAATCGTGCAGACTGACAATACGTGGTAGTTTGGCCACTTCACTGACGAAGTTACCAAATTGATGGTAGTCGCCTACTACATCGATCTTAATCGGTAGCTCGGTGTAAAACTCTTTTTCAATTTCCGGCTCCCAGTTAATCCGCAAGAACGTCAAACCGCTGGTAGTACCCACATAAGTAATATCATCCAGCAAGCCGGGCGTTTCATGAGTTGTTGGCAGCTGTTTCAATAAAAATGAAAAGGTATTTTCCATTTCTACCATTTGCTGTTTATACAAATCGAGGTTAACGGCTGATGCATAGCGCGCACTGAACGTTTGTTTTAACTCTGCTTCCTTAGCTTTGGCTGCAGTAAGCTCATCTATTTTGCTATCTATAAACAAGAAATAGGTCAGTGTAGAAACAAGTATGGCAACGATTACACCAAAGGCAACTTTTACCACAACAGGCCAGGAGCCCATGTTCTCCAGGTCAAGATCGTTCAGATCAATGTCTGATAAATTGAAATTTTTCATTGTGTTCCACCCTGTGCAGTAGCATCCTGCAGAGCTTCGTAACCTTCCACCTGAAGGTGCATTTTAAAGTTACTTAATAAACGGGTTTGATCCTGACCGGCTTCAATAAACTCTAATAAAGGCGCTGACAATAATGCAGAATCATCTGCATCACGGAGCATAGTTGAGAGTCGGTTATTTGACTCACTTTTGCCAATCAGCAGCAAGGCATTACCTTTTTTCTCTAATTGCGTCAAATAAACGCCAGAAGGAACGATGGAGGCTATTTCTGACATAATTTGAGTACCCAGATTCCGGCTACCCTGTAACTGCTCAATTAACGTCATACGTTGTTGTAAACTACGTTTAGTTTCATTGAGTGTTCTGATCTCTGCAATGCGCTGATCCAGAACCCGGATTTCGTTTTCTAAGTACCGATTTTTCTGGTACTGGCCTTCGATGCGAGCACCATAGACCATGTTAATCAGGAAAAACGCTAAAAAACTCACCACGGCAGTAGCAGCAAGCAGCGTAACATATTGTTGTTGTTTTTCTTTTCTAGCCGCTTCACGCCACGGCAATAAGTTTATATATGCCATGCTGAAAAACTCCGTAAAGCCAAACCACTGGCAACCATTAATTGCGATGCTTGTTTATTCAATTGCTCGCGGTCTACTGAAGTTGCTACTTCCATCGTTTTAAACGGATTAGCGACTACAGTATGAATACCCAATTCATCTATTAATAAGCGATCTATGCCTTCAATTAATGCGGTTCCACCAGACACCACTAAGTAATCTACAGCATCTTTACCACTGCTAGTCAGATACATCTGGATACCACGACGGATTTGTTGCAGTAACATGGTTTGAAAAGGTGCTAATACCTCAAAGGTATAGTTAGGTGGTAAATCACCGGTAACCTTAGCCAGCTCTGCTTCATCATAGGTTTTATTGTAGTAGGACAAAATGCTGCGGGTGTATTGCTCACCGCCAAACACCTGATCCCGGGTATATAAGGTTTTGCCTTTCTCGACGATACTTAATAGCGTCATGGTGGCACCAATATCTACCATGGCCACTACTTTAGAAGAAGCATCATCAGGCAACTGCTTTAAACACAGGCTGGCAGCACGACTTAAAGCATAACTTTCGACATCAATCACTTTAGCAACAAAACCGCTGCTATCTAATGCGGCCACTCTTGCTTCAACACTTTCGGTTCGTGCTGCACTGAGTAACACATTTACCTTAGACGGATCAGATTCATTAACGTCTAGCTTCTCAAAATCAAGGCTGACTTCATTAAGTGGATATGGGATCAGTGTATCGGCTTCAACCTCTATCTGACTTTCAAGTTCAGCATCGGTTAAGGACACATCCATAAAAATGACTTTACTGATCACCGTAGATCCAGATACTGCAGCAGCAGCATGTTTTATAGACCTAGGGATCTTTTTACGGATCTTACTGAGCACATTACCAACAGCTTCAATGTCCTGGATCTCACGATCAGACATTGCGCCCTTGGCCATGGGTTCGACGGCAAAGGCTTCCACCTTATACTGGTTGCCGTGCTGACTGAGCAGCACAGCTTTAACTGAATGGGCTCCGATGTCGATGCCCACCATCATAGGGGTTTGCTTACTGAACAGGCGATTTATCATAGCTTCCTGCGGCCGTGTTAACGTTATGATTATTATTATCGTATTCTTAGCGCAGACACCGTTTTTTAGCAAGAAAAAGCGTTTAATCTACTGCCAATAAATATATACTAGCAGCGTTGTAAAGGAATTGGGAGTAAAAATTGGGGTTATTCAGTGTCTTGGGTTAAAAAACTTTTATTGCTGCTGTTAGTTGGATCCCTATTGTCGATCCTTTCAGTACTTGGCATGTACTTTTATGTGCGAAGTGAACTGCCAGATGTAGCCACCTTGAAGGAAGTTAAACTGCAAACGCCTATGCAGGTATTTACTTATGACGGGGAGTTAATATCGCAATTTGGTGAAAAGCGCCGTATTCCGCTAAAACTGGATGAGATGCCCCCTTTGCTGATCCAAGCGTTCTTAGCCATTGAAGATACTCGCTTTTATGACCACCCCGGCATCGATATTATTGGAATTATGCGTGCGGCTACGGTCGTTATTAGCTCTGGTGAAGCGACCCAGGGAGCCAGTACCATTACTCAGCAACTTGCCCGCAATTTCTTTTTAACGCGTGAAAAAAAGATCATGCGCAAGATCAAAGAGATCTTTTTAGCCATCCATATTGAGCAGTTGCTGAGCAAAGATGAAATTCTCGAACTGTATTTAAATAAAATTGAGTTGGGCCACCGCTCCTTTGGTGTCGGTGCCGCCGCGCAGGTTTATTTTGGCAAAACGGTACATGACTTATCAGTAGATGAAATGGCGATTATCGCCGGCTTACCACAAGCCCCCTCAGTATTAAATCCGGTTCGCTCTGCCAGTAATGCCAGGGTAAGGCGCAATATTGTGCTTGGCCGTATGTTGGCTACAGGTGTTATTGACCAAGCAACTTATCAACAAGCTGTAGCTGCTCCGGTTATCAGCCGCCGCCATGGAGCTCAGATTACCGCGACAGCACCCTATATTGCAGAGATGGTCCGCCAGGAAATGGTTAATCGCTATGGCGAAGAGGTGGCTTATTCTGAAGGTTTTCGCGTCTACACTACGGTAAATAGCCAACACCAGCTGGCCGCAATGCAAGCCTTACAGCAAAATCTGTATAACTATGATGAACGCCATGGTTATCGGGGCCCTGTTGCCTTGCTCTGGCAGCATCTAGAACAGGCAGAGCCGGCCAGTGAAACAGAATCAGAAGCGCCGCAATATGATCTGGATATGATCAATGCCTACCTTAATCAGCAACAGTCTATCGAAGATCTGATCCCTGCAGTTGTCCTGAGCGTGCAGGAACAACAAGCACAGGTGTTAGCCCGCGGCGGTAACGAGCTGACATTAGAGTGGGATGGCTTAAAATGGGCCAGAGCTTTTATTAATGATGAACGCCAGGGTCCTGCCCCACGCAATGCAGCGGCCATTTTGCAGCCTGGAATGCATATTCTTATTCGCCAGCAAGATGACAACTGGCGGCTAAGCCAGGTACCCGCTGCCAGCAGTGCCCTGGTGGCAATTGATCCACAAGATGGAGCTATCAGGGCCTTGGTTGGTGGATACAGTTTTAGCCAAAGCCAGTTTAATCGGGTGACTCAGGCTAAACGTCAAGCAGGATCTACCATTAAGCCGTTTATTTACTCTGCAGCGCTAGAGCAAGATTTTACACTGGCTACTATTATGAATGATGCGCCCATCCATCAATGGGACAGCAATGCCGGAATTGCCTGGCGGCCACGCAATTCACCCGCCGTCTATGATGGTCCTATCCGGATCCGTGAAGCCTTGGCAAAATCTAAAAATGTAGTATCAATACGTTTATTAAGAGGTGTGGGCATTGATAATACAATCAATCACCTGCAAAAATTTGGTTTTGCCCCTTCAGATTTACCCCGCAATGAAACCTTAGCGTTAGGCTCTGCTTCGGTCACCCCGCTGGAATTAGTCACAGGATTTGCAGTGTTTGCTAATGGCGGCTATCTGGTGCAGCCCTATGTCATTGAGCGGGTAGTCAATGAGCAAGCTGAAGTTATTTTTCAACATCAGCCTTTACTGGCTTGCCCGCAATGCGAGCTTGATGAATTAGCTGAGCAAGCCGCTAACAGCAAGGTTGCAGCGGATACAAACACGGATTTAGACCCTGAGCAGCAATTAGCGGCGTTATTTAATGATGTTGCTGCTCCTGTTGATGCGGATGCAGATGCAAATGAACCCAAGATAACACGTGCACCACGCGTCATCTCTGAGCAAAATGCCTTTTTGATCAGTGATGCACTTAAGAGCAGTGTATGGGGTGGCGGTAACTGGAGCCGTGGTACTGGTTGGAATGGTACCGCTTGGCGCTTACAAAGCTTAAAGCGACGCGATTTATCGGGTAAAACTGGTACCACTAATGATTCAAAAGACACCTGGTTTACGGGTTTCACCCCTACTCTGGCCGTCACCAGTTGGGTTGGTTTTGATGATGCCAATCGCAGTTTAGGCACGGCGACCCGCAATACGAATTATGGTGTAGAACAAAGCGCCGGTACTGAAGCGGGTGCTCGTACTGCCTTACCCGCCTGGCAGAGCTTTATGGCACAGGTATTAAAAGACTACCCCGAGCAAGCCAGCTCGCCACCTATGGGTATTTCATCAGTACGCATAGATTTAGAGTCAGGTTTACTTACCCGTCAGGCGGATCACACTAGCAGCTTTGAGTTTTTTAAGCTGGGTACTGAGCCAGCGCAATATGCCAGCAGCACCTTACCGCAATTGCGCTTTGATGCAGATAAACCTCAAGACAAAGAAGAAGTCGATTTGTTTGAGTAACTGGCGTAGGGTCTAACATTTAGTATTGAGGGCAATGTTGCCCTCAATACCATTCATGCTCTGCGTAATTACGAACTCTTCGTCTGCAACTCAAGCCATTGCTTAGCCGCTATAAAGGCTTGCGCTACTTGATGCGGTGCAGTGCCGCCCAGCGCCTGACGTTTTGCTAAACCTGCCTCTATCGTCAGCGCGGCAAACACAACCTCAGTAATAAGCGGGCATATCTGCTGAAACTGCGCCAAAGTCAATGCCTCTAGCGGCTTTTGCTGGGCTGAGGCAGCTAACACCAATTCACCTGCTAACTCATGCGCATCGCGAAAAGCAACACCTTTGGCGACCAGATAATCCGCCAGGTCTGTGGCATTGCTATACCCCAACTCGGCCGCTAAGCGACACTGCGCTTCATTGACGGTTAAGTGCGGTAACACTGTGGCCAGTACCCGCAAACTTTGCTGCCAACTGGCCATCAAATCAAAAAAGCCCTGTTTGTCTTCCTGCATATCTTTGTTATAGGCCAGCGGTAAGCCTTTGAGGACATGCAAAATGGCCACTAAATGCCCCAATACCCGGCCGGTTTTACCGCGCAGTAACTCAAACACGTCCGGGTTTTTCTTTTGTGGCATTAAAGATGAGCCGCTACTGATAGCATCACCCAGTTTAAAAAAGCCGGCTTCGCCTGAGCAGAAAAAAATCACATCTTCTGATAATCGCGATAAATGTGTCATACATAAACTGGCTGCAGCAGATAACTCAACCACATAGTCTCTGTCTGACACGGCATCCAGACTGTTTAGTGCGGCCTGCGCAAAGCCAAGCTGTTGCGCCAGCAACTGGCGGTCAATCGCCACCCCAGTCCCAGCAAGGGCGCCACAGCCCAGTGGACAGACATCCAACCGCTTTAACGCATCATCTAAACGCCCCAGATCGCGCTTAAACATCTCAACATAGGCCAGCGCCCAGTGTGCCACTAACACCGGTTGAGCCCGCTGCAAATGGGTAAAGCCTGGCATTACAGCACTGCCCGCACGCTCAGCAAAGGCTAATAGCGCTGCTATTGCCCCCAGTAAACTGGCACGAACCTGCTGACTGCTTAACCTTGTCCATAAACGTAAGTCAGTTGCCACCAAATCATTGCGGCTGCGACCGGTATGTAGTTTTTTGGCGACATTGCCCAGTGTCGTGGTGAGCTGCGCTTCAACCCAGCTGTGAATATCTTCTTCCTGCGTTTGCAGCGGCAATTTTGGATCAGCTTTAATGGCAATAGCTAAGTCAGCTAAACCAGCATCTAACTGCTGTGCTTCTGTCTGGTTGATAATACCCGCTTGCAATAACCCTGCAGCCCAGGCTCTTGAGGCTGCAATATCTTGCAAGGCTAACTGATAGTCAAAGCTTAGCGAATCATTAAAATCGCGAAACTCAGCCAATGTCGCTTCGGTAAAACGACCTCCCCACATAGCCATAATGCTTAATCCTTTTGCGCGTGTAAGGCACGAATGCGGCTTGCCAGACTGTATAACCGGATAAAGCCTTCCGCATCTTTCTGGTTGTACACTTCATCCCCCTCAAAAGTCGCAAAGGCTTCTGAATAAAGGCTATTTGGCGAGCGGCGTTTTGCTACTGTGACATTCCCTTTGTACAGCTTAATCACCACATCACCGGTCAGTTGTTGCGCCAGCGAGGTCGCAGCGGCCAGTAAAGCGTCTTTTAATGGCGTAAACCAGCGACCATCGTATACCAGCTGCGCAAACTCCTGACCGACCTCTTCGCGGTATTTTAGCGAAGTACGATCATAAACCAAGGCCTCCAGGCCCTTTAGTGCAGCCAGCAGAATAGTGCCGCCCGGGGTTTCATAACAACCTCGGGACTTCATGCCCACTAAACGGTTTTCCACTATATCAATACGGCCAACACCATGCTCTGAACCAATTTCATTCAAGAGTTCAATGGCTGCAACGCCGCCCATGGCCTTACCGTTAATCTTGCTCAGCTCACCCGCTTCGAAGCTCAGCTCTATATATGCCGCTTGATCGGGGGCTTGTTCTGGGGATTTAGTCCACATCCAGATTTGCTCTGAGGGTTCATTCCATGGGTTTTCAATTTCGCCACCTTCATGCGAAATATGCCACAGGTTAGCATCCCGGCTATAAATTTTAGTGGCAGAGGCGGTAGTAGGTATTTGTTTCTTCGCTAAATAATCCAAAAGCGATTGCCGGGAATTGAATTCCCACTCACGCCAGGGGGCTATCACTTTTAACTGTGGTGCCAGCGCCGCGAAAGCGCCCTCAAATCTGACTTGATCATTACCTTTACCGGTACAACCATGACACAGCGCATCAGCGCCCAACTCTAAAGCTAATTTTACTTGAGCACGGGCAATGACAGGGCGCGCCATAGAAGTGCCCAGCAAATACTGACCTTCGTACACGGCACCGGTTTTAAGTGTCGGAAAAATCACTTCCTGCACCAGTTCTTCACGTAAATCCACCACATAACAGCTGCTGGCACCCGATTTAATGGCTTTTTCTTCAACGCCAGCCAACTCTTCATCACCCTGGCCGACATTCGCAACAAAGGCAATGACTTCACAGTCGTAATTATCTTTTAGCCAAGGCACTATGGCAGAGGTATCTAAGCCACCGGAATACGCCAACACCACTTTTTTAATACTCATCTTTCACCTCAACTAAATAAACTGACTAATACGGCGTTTTGCGCGTGCATGCGATTTTCGGCCTGCTGTAATACTAAGGAATAACTGCTGTCGAGCACTTCGGAAGTCACTTCCTGCCCACGGTGCGCAGGTAAACAATGCATAAAATGTTTAACACCCAAACGTTGCATCACTGCGGTATTAATTTGATAGGGCGAAAATAATTGCTCTATTAAAGCCGGATCAGCCCGGGTGCCCATCGACAACCAGGTATCGGTGTACAAGGCATCGGCACCGGCTGCTGACGATAAATGCTGACTTAACCTAAGGTTGGCACCACTTTTTTCTGCCAGTCCCTGCGCTTTCAGTAACACATGTGCATCCGGCCCAAAACCTTGAGGCGTGACCACGGTTAAATCCATACCCAGAATAGCAGCGCCGAGCATTAAGGAATGACAAACATTATTGCCATCACCAACAAAGGCCAGATGCACCTTGCTCAAATCACCAAACTGTTCTTTTAACGTCAGTAAATCGGCGAGCGCCTGACAGGGATGATATAAATCACTCAGCGCATTAATCACCGGCTTTTTACTGCTCAGTGCCAGCTGGACCAGTGTTTTTTGCGAGTAAACCCGCGCCACTATGGCATCTGTCCAACACGCCAGATTACTGCCAAAGTCTTCGACAGATTCGCGCACACCCAAAGCACCATTTTGCTGATCAAGATAAACACTATGGCCACCGAGCTTATTGATGCCGACATCAAAACTGACCCGGGTTCGCAGTGAAGGCTTTTCAAATAACAGCGCTATACTGCGACCTTTCAGCGCATGCTGATAGGTCTCAGGTGATTGTTTGATGTGTAGCGCCAATTCAAGCAGCGCAGATAATTGTGATTGATCCAGTTCAGCCAGACAGAGCAGCTGGGTTAATTTACTCATAAAACACGCGTATCCGCTAAGCGGTATCCTTATTTAAAGCGCCCGCTGACGCTTTGGGTTAGTAAAGAATACAGGTGCCCACGGGCTTATCCTGCATCAGGTTGATTAAATCTTCCGGGTGCTGCCAACCGGCGACAACGATATTGCTTTTAAGCACAGCTGCCGTATCTAAAGCAGCATCCAATTTTACTTTCATGCCACCTTTAATAATGCCCTGCTCCACCAGTTTGGCAGCATCAGCCGGGCTTAGCTGCGCAATCAACTGCATCTGCCCATCTAAAATACCGGGTACATCAGTCAGCAAAACCAACTGGCCTTTAACCAACTGGCAAATGGCTGCCGCAGCCAAATCAGCATTTACATTCAGTAACTGCCCATCCGCTGCAATTCCAATAGAGCTAAACACCGGGGTAAAACCCTGAGCCAGCAATACCTCTAACAATGCTGGATCGGCTGGTTTAGCAATACCCACCGCACCCAGGCGCTGATTAACGGTAAACTGACAAGCGCCACCGGCAGACAAATTTAGGCCCACCGGTTTTAAACCGGCCAGCATAGCGCGGCTGACCATTTCGGCATTAACGGCACCCGCTAAAGCGCCAGTGATCACCGGCATCTGCTCTGCAGGCGACACCCGCTGGCCATCAATTTTTTCGGTGTTAAAACCAAATTTCGCTAACCACTGATCAACCTGATCGCCACCGCCATGCACCAGAATTACTGGCCGCTGGGTTTTGATACTGGCGCAAACCGTTAGCAAAGCATCCAGTGCGGCTCTATCTTGTAATAAGCGGCCGCCCATTTTTAAAACGACAGGTTTCATACCACAGCTCCTGGTAACAGACCTGAGGTTTCAGGTTTACCAAAACGCACGTTAGCCGCTTGCATCGCCTGTGCGGCGGCGCCTTTTAATAAATTATCTATGGCCGACATGATCACCAGCTGCTCACCATCCTGCTGCCAGTACAAGTCACAAAATGGCGTACCGGCAACATCCGCCACATTAGGTGATGTCTTGCTAAAACGGATTAACGGCTTACCCTGATAAGCACTGGCAAAGGCCGCATCTACCTGGGCATTGGATACCCCGGCTTTTAAATTGACGACACAGGTGGCCAGAATACCGCGTTTAAAGTTACCTAAATGCGGGGTAAACACCACTTTTCGCCCCAGCGTCTGCTCGATTTCTGGCCGATGGCGGTGCTTAAAAAACCCATAGGCATTTAAGCCTACTTCGCAAAAAGAGGTACTCAAGCTGGCTTTACGCCCCGCGCCTGACACACCGCTGGTGGCGCTGATCACAGGAATACAGTCATCAAGCACTAAACCCGCCCTGAGCACCGGTAGCAGCGCTAACGCGCAGGCAGTAGGGTAACAACCCGGTACCGCCACCAATTCCCCCAGTGGCTTATCAATCCACTCCATTAACGAATAGACAGCCTGGGATAACAACTCAGGGTGCTGATGGCTATAGCCATAATACTCTGGGTATAACTCAGGTTGCTTCAAACGAAAAGCACCAGATAAATCAAAAACCTTAATGCCTTTTGCCAAGAGTTTAGGGGCGATAGCTTCACTGGCTTCATGTGGTAGTGCTAAAAAAGCTACGGCAACGTCTAAATCGGCAAGCCGCTGGTCTTGCCAGGGTTCAACCAGTATATCAACCTGTGCAGCTAACCGAGGATAAAGGCTGGACAAAGGTTCACTGTCACGACCGCCGGAGGCAAAAGCATAACTAAGTTCAAAATACGGATTTTGAGTTAACAGTGCACACAATTCAGCACCGCTGTAACCTGCGGCCCCCAGTACTGCACTACGAATTTTGTCCGGTAAAATAGATGAAACAGACATGACACTCTCTCGATTTAAAACGGTAGCTACAACATATAGCATAAAACAGCCGCTAGTGTAGACTGGCCATTAGTCGCAATCAAGAATTATTATGCTGTTTTTATGAATTTTTATTTACTTTGACGATCGAGGTAGTTGCGATTCAATCAATCACCACTAAGCGGTTTCGGCCTGTGTGCTTAGCTTGGTATAATGCTTTGTCAGCCTGTTGTAACAGTTGTTCACTATCTTGCATACCGACATTGGCAGCCAGACCGATACTAATAGTTAATTGCAAACCCTGTGCAATATCTTCACAGTCAGTGTGTTGAATAATTAACCGTAATCGCTCACAGACTTCGCTGGCGGCCGTCAAATCAGTATTGGGCATTAGCATGACAAACTCTTCACCGCCCCACCGCGCCAGATGATCAATATTACGACTATGTAATTTAAATTGCAGCGCCACCCGCTTTAACACTTCATCACCAATAGTATGTGACCATTGATCATTGACCCGTTTAAAGTGGTCTATATCCAGCAAGGCTAAACACAGAGTAGACCCTGAACGTTGCGCCCGGTTAAACTCTAATTGCAAGGCTTCATCAAAAGCCCGCCGGTTAGCCATACCTGTCAGTACATCCTGGCGGGCTAATTGCTGCAATTCAGCGGTTTGCTCGGCTACCAGCTGTTTTAGTTTAAGCTCACTGCGCTGTAATGCCGCCAGACGCCAACGTACCGCTAAAAACAATATACTGGCTAAAACCAGTAGCAGGAACAGCTGAAAACCCAGCCGCTGCCAAATAAAGGGGGCAATACTAATCTGTATCGCTGTATCAAGCTCGCTCCACTGGCCATCTGGGTAACGGGCTGCCACTCTGAACAGATAATCACCAGGACCTAAGTTGGTATACTCCGCATATACCTGATTGCCGCGTTTAACCCAGTCCAGATCAAAACCCTCGAGTTTGGTACGGTACTGAATGCGATGTGGCATAACGTAGCCCAGGCCCACATAACGTAATTCCAGTCGATTAACACCCGCAGCAAGCTGATAGTGTTGCTGCGGCACCTGCAACTGACCGTTGACTAATAAAGCTTCCATCACCACTGGCGGTTGCATTGCCAAAATAGAGGACAGGTGATCGGGATTGACTACACTGACACCGCGCGACGTCGCAATCCAGACAGTACCATCATGATGCAATGCCGCAGCCGGATTAGAGCCACCATTGGCCTGCGCACTGGCCATACCATCACTTTCGCCATAGAGTTCAAACTCAACCTGCTGACGCTGGCCGCGCACGACTTCAAGTGCCTGCTGCCGACTGAAACGCAGCACGCCACGGTTAGTACTCAGCCAAAAATAACCATGCTGGTCCTGAACCAGCTGAAACAATTTATCAAAAGGAATACCTTGCTGGCGGCCGATGATAGTTAAATCACCGCTGTGCAAATCCAACGCCACCAGCCCCCGATCAGTAGGCAACCAAAGAAGACCGGCATCTTTATCTTCTAAAAAACCAAAAGCGTATTCGGCATCGTCCAGTTGATTCAGTGGCAAGGTTTGCAAGTGTTCGCCCAGGGTAAATGCTACACCCTCGCCAGTGCCGAAAAACAGGCTGCTTTCTGCTGTTTTATGTAGCGCCATACTGAATATTGACGGCAAGCCATGCTCGGTAGTTAATGTCTTTTGCGCCACACCTCTTGCATCCATTAAGGTGGCGCCCTGCGCAGTGGCCAGCCAGAGTGCCCCGTCTGACAAGGGAAGCATGGCTCTGATTTCATTCGCGGCCAGACCTTGCCCTACCCGGTAATGGCGTAACACTTTCAGTTCAGGGGTTAATTGCAATTGCATAGCACCATCTGAGTAAGTGCCGACCCACAATGTATTATTAAGACCTTGTGCCAGGCTAAGGACTGACTGCCCTATACTGACTTCACTTAAATCCAGACGTCGCCATTCCTTATCGCACCGCTGGTTTAAGCCACGACTGGACCCTACATAAAGACAGCCATCGGCATGAGACAGCACCGTCCGCACAAAATTATCCGCTAAGCCATGCTGTGTCTGATAAGTGGTAAAAGGGGCATCGCGTAATCTGAATACGCCACCATTAGTGCCGACCCACAAGCTGTTTTCGCGGTCCAGCAGTAAATCCAACACCCTGTTATTGGGTAAGCCTTCAGCCTGCCCCAGCTGATCCCACTGGCCATCACTATAACGCAACAAACCACGATCGACCGTGCCTATCCAAATTAGGTCTTGTTGTAACAAGATGGCGGTTACCGGTACTTCTGTCAGAAACTCAGTTAAGTGCTGTGTGTCAGGATCATATTGAAACAAGCCACGTTCAGTACCAATTAATAACTGACCATTATCGCGCTCAGCCAGTGCAAAAATTCGGGCTTGATTAATTTCGGGAAAATTCAGCGGTACCAGTTTGTCTTGCAGTACATACACTAGTCCAGCGCCGGTCCCCACCCAAATGCGACCAGCTTCGTCTTCCAGCAAACTGTAAACTGCATCAAAAGGTAAACCATCTGCCTGTGACCAATGCCGCCTTTGTTGATCCGGCCCCAATCGATATAAACCACCACCTTCTGTACCAATCCACAGTTGTTGCTGAGAATCTGCCAACAGGCGATTTATTAAAGTTCCTATGGATTGTTTAGCATGCCATTGCTGAGCCGTCACTCTGGCGAGGCCTCCCCGTGAGCCACCCACCCATAAATGCCCCTCGCTGTCATGATGTAAGGCTCGAATGCCTGAATCTGGTAAACCGGTCTCGGGGCTGCGATCAAACACGATAAATTCGCGACCATTATAGCGAGCTACACCTTCCCAGGTAGCAAACCAGATATAACCATCAGCCGTTTGCGCTATGGCATTAACAGTGTTATGCGGCAACCCATGCACTTTGCTCCAGCTTTCAGTAAAGTAATCGGCGAGCGGCTTTTGAGGCGAAGGAGGCGGCACAGTATGCTTAGATGCTGGAGTAGTATGCTCAGCAGTAATATCTGCAGTTACCGCAGGCGAGACAGGCAGTAAAAATAAACTTAACGCTATTAAGATTTGTTGCCATTTACTGCCAACTGGCATTCATACAACCCTGTATCATGAATGACGATAGGTTAAAGATTACCGGATGCCTGGCTGCTTTACCACACTTCGATACAAAAAAGCCTGATTGTGATGGTAAAAAAATGCCAGGACTTTATAACAACCCCTGGCCACTCAACACTAAAGGGTTGGCAAAACTGAGTGACTAAAGCTCTCTGCTGCCTAAAAAGATTGCAATTGCCGGGCTAGTACAGCAAGGTCAGCATGCAAGCCTCCGGCGGTAACTTCACGCCCGGCACCCGGTCCTTTTAACACCAGTGGATTAGGACTATACCAGTCAGATTCTACCACAAAAATATTATCGCAAGGTGCTAACGCCGCCAGCGGATGATCAGGCAATACCGCTTGCAACGCGACCTCTGCGCTTACCCCTGTTGCCGTCAAACTTAACTTAGCAGCATATCGTAGCACCTTACCTTCAGCCTCAGCTGCCTGAAATGCTTTGGCCATCTGCTGATCTAACAGCGCACGCTCAGACCAAAAACTTGCCCAATCATCTTGCGCTAAATTAGCCGCTAACAGGGGCGATAACCGAATATCCTCCAGCTCCAGTGTTAAGCCCAGTTCGCGCGCCAGCACCAGTAATTTACGTTGCACATCTGCGCCAGATAGATCATCGCGCGGATCCGGCTCTGTTAAACCTAATTGCTGCGCCTGCAACAAATAATCTGTAAAGGCCTGCTTGCCATCATACTTACACAGCAACCAGGACAGGGTGCCAGAAAATACACCACTGATCTGACGTACACTATCACCACTGTCAAGTAACTCCTGCAATACACGCTGTACCGGTATACCAGCACCCACTGTAGTATTGCTGAGCCAACTAAGCTGGGCATTGGCAAATTGCTGCTTTAACTGTTGATACTGGCTTGAGGGCAGCGTTACACCCTGTTTGTTGGCACTGATAATATGACAACCTGCTGCCACCAATTCTGTATACCGTTCTGCAAATTGCCGGCTTGGGGTAATGTCCACCAACACCTTGGGTGATGGCAACGCTTTGAGGTAAGCCAGTAATTCAGACCATTGATAGTGACTGCTGTTGGCCAAACCCTCAGCCCAGTAATGTGAATCGAGTTGTTTTCCCAACCAGGCCTGACGTGAGTTAATAACACCGGCCAATTGCAAATCTAATGAGCCCGCCAGCCGTTGCTGCTGCCGGGGTAGTAAACGTAAAAATTCTGCCCCCACATTACCGCTTCCTGCCACCACTAACTGTAATTGCGGTGTTGGCTTTACGCACTCGTGGTGTATCTCATCTAATATTGTCACAGCTAACTCCTGTTTAAACAGCCAGACTGCCAGCTGATCATTTTCATAGTGATGCTTTATTGCCGCGGTCTTTAAGATGCCAGCCAACTTTTGGCTTGATATCGCACCGGCTTTTAACCAGGCGAGCGCATAATAACTGGCAGTATCTGATAGTGGATGGGCTCCGGCTTGCTGTAAAGCGGCTAAGGCTGCAGGTAATGCGGCTTTTGGCAGCAACCAACTCTGCCCTGTGCCGGTATGCGGCAGCTCAATGACGGGCTGTTGTAATTGCAACGAAAGTTGAGTAGCAGACAGGGCTATCTGATCGTGAAAACTAACTAAACACGCACAATTTAACTCCGTTATAAAATGTCGCCTTGCCGCTTGAGGTTTTACCCGGCAACCACTTTGCTGCGGGCTAAAGCTGCTACGTACCACCAGCTCTGCACCAACGGCGGTTAAAGGCGCTAAAGTGCGGGCATGCAATACCGGATTGCCAAGCGCTGCCAGCTCGCAGGCTTGTTGCCAATTCACTTCAGCATAAGGCACTGCTGCAGATACTTTGCGCGGATCGGCACTGAAAATAGCCGGGACATCGGTCCAAATAGTCACGCAGCGGGCGACTAAAATACGCCCTAAAATCGTGGCTGAAAAATCGCTGCCATTGCGGCCTAAAGTGATATCCTCGCCAAGATCATTGCGGGCAATAAAACCAGTTACAACATTAATATCTGCCAGCTGTTGTCGCTCCAGCAATGCCGCGCTACCTTGCCAACACACCTGCTGCTGTTGAACAAGGATAAAATCCCGCGCATCCAGTGCAGAACTTTGTCTACCGCGTTGTTGCAACAACTGGCTCAACAATAAGGCAGAAAAACGCTCACCAATCGACAGTACTGCCACCTGCTGTTGTGCAGCCAACAATCCCGGTAAGTCATCAAGCCACTGCTTTACAGTACACAACATCTTATCAGCACGCGTTGCAGGCAGGCTACTTTGCACCAGCTCATTAAGCTGCAACGCTAAAGCAGCTATTGCTGGCTTAACATCGCGCTGCTCTGCGGCCAGCGCTAATAAAGCCAATAACGTATCTGTGGTATCACCGGGGGCCGACACCACCAGCCATAATGACTCCGCCGTTTGCTGGCAGACGATATCGGCCACAGCGGCAAAACGCCCGGCATCAGCCAGGCTACTGCCGCCGAATTTATGTACCTCAAGGGCTGGGTTACAGCCGTTGTGAGAACGAGTGACGGCTGCATCTGAAGAGTGTAACGTCATACTTTTAAATCCAGTATTACCAAAAAGCCGCTAAGGCCGGATTATTAACAAACAGTGTATTGCCGTCAGATGGCAGCTTTGCGCTATCAACCGCTTGCTGATCTTTTGACTGTGCGTCTTGCTGTTGTGCACGAGCGACCGCAGCAAAAGCACCGGCTAAATCGGCAATTAAATCGGCCGCGTCTTCAATGCCCACAGATAAACGGATAAGACATGGCGCTATGCCTGCAGTCTGCTGCGCAGTGGCATCCATAGAGGCATGAGTCATAGTACCAGGATGGCAGATCAGGCTTTCGGTGCCACCTAAAGATTGCGCCAGAGTAAAGAACTGCAACGCTTCAAAAAATACCGACAACAAGGCCCGCGGCGCGGCTAGCTCAAAACTGCACATGGCACCAAAACCTTGTTGTTGCTGTTTTGCTATCTGATGACCGGGGTGATCTGGTAAGCCCGGGTAGTAGATTTTGGCCACCAGTGGCTGCTCTTGCAAAAATGCGACAATTTGCTGGGTATTGTCTTGCTGCACGCGTAAACGAGGGCCCAGCGTGCGTAAACCTCGCAAAGTTAAATAGGCGTCAAAGGGTGCACCCGTGACGCCCAGGCAGTTAGCCCACCATTTAAGTTCATCGGCAATCAGGCTGTCTTTGGCAATTAAGGCCCCGGCAACCACATCACTGTGGCCATTAATATATTTAGTGGTGGAATGCACCACTAAATCGGCACCTAATAACAGCGGGCGCTGCAACAAAGGCGATAAAAAGGTGTTATCAACTACGACCTTTGCCGTTAACTCTGCCGCTAACTGGCAAACAGCACGGATATCAGTAATTTGTAATAATGGGTTACTCGGTGTTTCCAGCCAAATCATCGCCGGTTTAGCTGCTTTTATTTGCGCAGCCCAGTCAGGCTGCTGAAAGTTAATAATTTTTAGCTTAAACGCCTGTTTACGCTGCGCCAGATTGGTAAATAACCGGTAACTGCCGCCATAACAATCATGTGGGATCACCAGCGTATCAACTGGGGTCAGTAATTGCAGCGCCAGCAAGCAGGCCGACATACCGGTATTTGTGACTATCGCTCTGGTGCCACCTTCCAGCTCAGCTAACGCCTCGCCCAGAATATCCCGGGTCGGGTTATTTGAGCGTGAGTAATCGTAAGCACCAGCTTGTTCAAAAGCGGGTAATTTATAGGTTGAGCTCAAATACAGAGGCGGAGTCACCGCAGCAAAGGCAGTATCTTCGGCGATGCCAGCCCGGGCGGCGATGGTGGCCGGATGACGTTTTGACATAATGGCTGCTCCAGCTTTGGATGCTTAGACGTCTAAAAGTATAAAGCTAAAAAAAAGGATGTCAAACCATTTAGCCGTCTATAATGATTATTTGCTGTACACTATTTGACTGCAGCAGATAAAGCGTTAGAATTCGGCAACTGCGCGAGCAATCCTGTTTCTTGAGCAATTTTCTCGACCAATAACAAGGGAACCCTATGGCTAAGTGGAACGGTGAGTATATTCACCCCTACGCGGAACACGGTAAAAAATCAGAACAAGTCAAAAAAATCACCGTCTCTATCCCGCTGAACGTGTTAAAAGTGTTAACCGACGAACGCACCCGACGCCAGGTCAATAACCTGCGACATGCCACTAACAGTGAGTTACTCTGTGAAGCCTTTTTACATGCATTCACCGGCCAACCGCTGCCGGCTGATGACGATTTACGTAAAGACAACCCGCATCAGGTGCCTACTGAAGTGCGGCAAATTTTAACCAGTATGGGCAAGCCGATTCCGGTTATCATTGAAGCAGACAGCGACGAAGAATAAAACTATCGTCTGCGTTAGCAAAACCGCCGATTGGCGGTTTTTTTGTGCCTGCGAACCGCCTTTTACAAGAAACACTTTTATTTTGATCTGTATCAAGCGAGTTGCGGGGAGCTGAACTAGGCTTAATGGCACCTCAAGCCTGCATAGCGAAGGTGATATGTCGGACGTATTAAGCGTTTTACTGGCCGGTGGCTGTGGCAGCCGCTTGCGCCCGTTAACCTTAGATCAGGCCAAGCCTGTGGTGCCCTTTGCTGGGGGCTTTAGCATAATCGATTTTGTGCTAAGTAATTTACTGCATTCCGGCTTTACTGACTTAATGGTGCTAACGCAATATCAGGCCGCGGGCGTAGAACGTTATTTACAACAAAGTTGAGCCAAACGCTTTCGCCGCCAAGGATTCTTACACTGCTATAGTGCCCCTGCCACTACAAATGCCGGCACCGCTGGCGCTGTCGCTCGTCAGTTGAGCCAAATCCGCGAACTACGACCACAGCATATTGCCGTATTAAGTGCTGACCATATCTACAAAATGGATTATCGGCAAATGCTGGCGTATCATCTGCAAAAACAAGCAGCGGTGACATTAGCAGCGGTGGCTATCCCCAGAGCTTATGCAAAGCATTTTGGCATTATTCAAACCGATGCCCGTGGTCGCATGACCGGTTTTATTGAAAAACCACAAACAGAACAACCCTGTATGCCCAATCGACCTGGCTATGTGCTGGCATCTATGGGCAACTACATGTTTACTGATACCGCTTTATATCAGGCACTGGCTCAATACCACAGCGGGCAACCTCTTGATTTCGGCCAGCAACTGTTACCAGAGATTTATCAGCAGCAAGCCGTTTATGTGTATGACTTTTCAAACAACCAGCTACCCGGTGCACAAACCCTGGCGGGTTACTGGCGTGATGTTGGCACCCTGAATGCCTATTATGCTGCACAGCAGGATGTGTTAAACCATCTGGAATGGTTACAAGGCTCAACGCAGCAATGGCCTATTCTTAGTGGCAGAGCTGAAACACTAAGGCAGCAGGGGCATCAATTAAGCATGGTTCGCCCGATGGTGGGTGGTTATCCTTGCTATCCTCACAAGACAGCAAGCGCACAGCTACGGTTATAGTTTATGCATAAGTGCAAAGCTGCAAAGGAACCAATAAAAAAAACCGCCGCAGCGGTTTTTTGTCTGACGGAACCATTACCGGCTAACCAGGCATTACCTGAAATAGTTCGCCGGCATCTCAATCCGAGCTACACCCGATGCAATAGCCGCTTCTGCCACGGCACGAGCTACTCTTGGCAGTAACCGTGGGTCCATTGGCTTGGGGATGATATAGCTTTTACCAAATTGCAAGCTGTCAACCTTAGCGGCCGTTAATACTTCCTGCGGAACCGGCTCTTTGGCAATGGCGCGGATAGCATTGACGGCGGCTATTTTCATCTCATCATTGATCCGGCTGGCGCGTACATCCAAAGCACCACGAAAAATAAATGGGAAACACAGCACGTTGTTTACCTGATTAGGGTAATCTGAGCGACCGGTGGCCATAATTAAATCATCACGCATAGCGTGGGCCAGCGCAGGTTTAATTTCCGGATCCGGGTTAGAACAGGCAAAGATCACCGGTTTTTCGGCCATCAGTTTCAGTGCTTCAGGCGGTAAAACGTCAGGGCCTGATACGCCAACAAAAACATCGGCGCCCACCAACGCATCTTCAAGGATGCGTTTGTCAGTATTGTTAGCAAACAACAGTTTATACTGGTTTAAATCATCACGACGAGTGTGAATCACACCCTTGGTATCCAGCATATAGATATGCTCTCGCTGGGCACCACATTTAATCAACAATTCCATACAGGCAATGGCGGCAGCACCGGCACCCATACAAACGATAATAGCGTTACGGATATCTTTGCCCTGAATTTCCAACGCATTCAGCATGCCGGCAGCAGTAACAATGGCCGTACCATGCTGATCGTCATGAAATACCGGGATATTACAGCGTTTGATTAGTTCTTTTTCGATTTCAAAACACTCCGGTGCCTTGATATCTTCTAAATTAATACCGCCAAAAGTATCAGCAATATTAGCTACTGTATTAATAAATTCTTCAGTGGTACGGTGAGTGACTTCGATATCAATCGAATCCAGATTAGCAAAACGTTTAAATAATAACGCCTTACCCTCCATCACCGGTTTGGAGGCCATAGGTCCTAAATTACCCAGCCCCAGAATTGCGGTTCCATTACTTATTACCGCCACTAAATTGCCCTTTGCCGTATATTTGTAAACGTTATCAACGTCAGCAGCAATTTCCCGAACGGGTTCAGCCACGCCCGGGCTGTAAGCTAAAGCTAAATCGGTCACCGTTTCAGCGGGTTTACTAATTTCAATACTGATTTTACCGGGCTTGGGCTCGGCGTGATAGCGTAGTGCCTGCTCTCTGAAATCTGACATCGTGCGTTTCCTGACATTGATAGTGCGGGTAAAGCCCTGCCTGTTATTTGATGCAGCTGGCAGTGGCCCAAAATGTCGCTCATTCTAATAAGCTGACCGACAGAATAACACCGGTTTCGTGCTGGACGTACCAGAGTAGCAGGTCGTTGTCTGTACGACTTTGGTGTTATCTGTAACAGGTTATAACAAGAAAGGGACCTGACTGCCAAGCCCCTGCCAGGAGCGCCATAACGGCAATCAAGTCAATTGTTAGCGATATTGTCGATAAGCATGCAGTGAATACTCATTTTTAAGCGCAGCTGCTAAGTTAACCACACAACTGCAAGGGCTGAGCAAACCGCAGCACATAAGCCGTGTAGACGGCTATTAGTAAAATATGCCCCTAAAAAGCTTGATGAAGCCTCAGGATAAATATTTTTTTTGTAAATAATGATTATTTGTCTAAAAAAGCAGCAACTCATGGCCTTGGATAAGATCTGCGTTTCCGTTTTGCACGTTGATAACAATATTCTATGACGCAAGAGGTAACCTGGTTAATAGTTGCTTACATTTTGCTCAGGGGAAAACATTGACCTAAATAACCCCATGGTTGATCATGATTACACTATTTTAACTAAAAAGCCTTCAGGAGCTTTTATGAACCGTTCACTTATCGCAGTGGCTGTGCTGTTGGCAAGCAGCGTTGCCGGCTTTAGCCCAACAGCCTTTTCCAGCCAGGCCAGCAGTAACAGTCAGCAAGTTTGTGCCGACAAAGACTGCACTACTGAATTGCGCAAATTAATGCGCCTAGCCCGTAATGGCAGTGGTGATGCGGCGGCTATCGTCGCCATGGCTTATGCCACCGGTGATGGTCTGGAGCAAGACCGTAAAGAAGCGCTTCGCTTTCTAAGGCTGGGTGTGCGGCATCGTAATGCCATGGCCACCTATCTGATGTCAGATTGGTTGCGAAATGGCTTTATGGTAGAGCAGGATTTGGCCGAGGCTGACAAACTGCTGGATCTCGCGGTTGCACAAAAATACTCCCCGGCGCAATACCAGAAAGCCATGCTGTTATTACAAACTGAAGAAGAGACATCGGTAGCAGAGGCTGTGAAACTTCTGGAAGCCGCCGCTGACCAAAAACTGGTCAATGCCATGTATTTACTGGCCCGTTTTAAACACGAAGGCATCGCCACTGAGCAAGACTTGCCCGGCGCTGCTGAGTTATACCGCTACCTGGTGATGTCTGGCCATAATGAATCACGGCCACATATGCAAAGCCTGATGGCCGAATTACGCCAGGCTTCTGCTGCAAACGCCGGACCCGGCGAAGATCACGCTGAGTTACTCAGTCGCTTGCAAGATGCTGATAACGTAGAAGTGATCAAGGTAGTCGGCTCAGTTAATCAAACTAATACCATGCTTGATGGTATGGTACGCCGGCTCACTGAAACCGGTCGATATGATAATCGCAGTATTGGTAGCCGAATTCGCGGTGTCAGTTGTGAGCAGTCAGGTTCTAACTGTGGTGTGATTCGCCCGGACAGCAGCAGTGGCTCAATTTCTGAAGCACTCTCTGGAGGCAAATAAGATAGAGCAAGTAACAATAAGCAAGAACCTGCAAATTGCAGCTGACACAAAAAAAGCACCCTAAGGTGCTTTTTTTGTTGGTCGTAACTGGCAGGATTAACGGCTGCCCAGTACCGAGAAACGCTTTTTGAAGCGATCAACACGGCCGCCCACGTCTAACACTTTTTGCTTACCAGTGTAGAACGGGTGACAAGCTGAACATACGTCCAGGTGAATGTCTTTACACAGTGCAGAGCGGGTCTTGAAGGTATTACCGCAAGTACAAGTTGCAGTAATTTCTTTATATTCTGGGTGAATACCTGGTTTCATGGTTTACCTCGTTAGGCCGCATCGCAATCTGGTCATTATTTATGCCAGACACCATACGTAATTACAGTTAATTAAGGGCGCGTAGCTTAATAGATAGCCAGCAAAGTTGCAACTAGCCCACGGTGTTTTTGTGCAAATTGTTTTCCTTGGCAAGGCCGCCTCAGCTCCTTACACTTAGCCTTTGCTAAATCGTGTTCTTTTTTGATGATGGAGCCATGCTTTTGACAGTGATCCGGGTTGCCCTGCCAGTACCGTTACGACAGCACTTTGATTATCTGTTACCCTCCACCATGCAGGTTCAGGTGGGGTGCAGGGTATTGGTGCCTTTTGGCAAACGCCAGTTAATCGGCATTGTCTGGCAATTGTCACCCAGCCTCACCTTTGACCATGCACAGTTAAAACCGGTGCAAGAAGTGATTGATAACGAACCGGTGCTGGGCGAAACCTTACGGCAATTACTCAGCTTCGCCGCCGACTATTATCATCACCCTCTGGGCGAAGTTCTTACTGCAGCCTTACCTGCCCTACTGCGGGAAGGCAGGGCATTGAATAAGGTTGCAAGTATGCAATATCAACTGAGCGAGTCAGGTTTTAACGCCAGTGCAGATAAGTTTAAACGCTCAGCAAAACAACTGGCTTTATGGCAGGCATTACGCGAGGGTCCGCAAGCAGAAACCACGCTTTTGGCGCAGCATCAACGGGCAAGCTTAACTCAGCTTTTAGCTAAGCAACTTATTCGCCGTGAAGAGCAGCCTTATCAAGCCTACCAGTATCAGGGCTTAAAGCAGCCCCCCTTGCAACTCAGCGCTGATCAGGCACTGGCTGTGACCGCCATTAATCAGGTTCAACAGCAGTTTCGCAGTTTTTTACTTGAAGGGGTAACCGGCTCGGGTAAAACAGAAGTCTATTTACAGGCCATCACCCCCTTATTGCAACAAGGTAAACAAGTGCTGTTGATAGTGCCGGAAATTGGCCTGACACCGCAAACACTGGCCCGTTTCGAGCAACGTTTCGCCGTACCTGTGCTCAGCTGGCACTCGAACCAAAGCGACACCGAACGGCTGGCTTGCTGGCAACAAACACAAAGCGCGGCAGCAGCTATTGTTATTGGTACCCGCTCCGCTTTATTTTTACCCTTTGCCACTCTGGGTTTAATTATTATTGATGAAGAGCACGACCAATCCTTAAAACAACAAGATGGCTTTCGCTATCACGCGCGCGATCTAGCGATTAAACGGGCGTCATTAGAGCGTTGCCCTATTGTATTGGGCTCTGCCACCCCTAGTCTGGAAAGCCTGTATAACTGTCAGCAACAACGCCATATGCATTTGAGCCTGACAGAACGCGCCAGCGGCCAGGCCATACCCCAATACCAGCTGGTAGATTTAAAGCAGCAGCAATTAGTGCATGGTTTAGCAGGCCAGACACTGACGCAGATTCGCAAGCAATTGCAGCTAGGTATGCAGGTGATGCTTTTTTTAAACCGGCGTGGCTTCGCTGCTGCCTTAAGTTGTCAGGAGTGTGGCTGGCTTACAGAGTGCAAACGTTGCTCGGCGTTTACCACTTACCACAAACATAGCCGGCAACTGGTGTGCCACCATTGTGGTGCTACCCGGCCAGTACCACGCCAATGCGGCAGTTGCGGCAGCTCACGTCTGGCACCAGTAGGTCAGGGTACTGAGCAGTTAGAAGAACAATTACAACTGATGTTCCCCGAGGTGCCACTTACCCGCCTCGACCGCGACAGTACCCGGCGCAAAGGCAGCCTGGATCAGGCGCTGGAACAGATTAATAAACACGGCCCCCGAATTATTATTGGCACTCAGATGTTAGCCAAAGGCCATCATTTCCCTTATGTCACTCTGGTGGTGATTGTCGATGTGGATGGCGCCCTGTACAGCAGCGACTTTAGGGCACCTGAGCAACTGGCGCAGTTACTCACTCAGGTCTCAGGGCGTGCCGGCCGTGGCAGCCATCCTGGACAGGTACTGCTCCAAACCCAGTATCCGGAACATGCATTACTGCAGGATTTAATGCAAAACGGCTATGGTTCTTTTGCTCGCAGTGCCTTATTGGAGCGGCAACAAACACGACTGCCTCCATACCAACATCTGGCATTATTCCGTGCCGAAAGCTTGCAAAGTGAATGCTGTCAGCAATGGTTACAGCAAGTCGCAGACGCCTGCAGCGCGTTTCCACAGGTACAGCTGCTAGGTCCTATCAGCTCGCCGATGGAGCGCCGTGCTGGTAAATACCGCTGGCAGCTGCAACTCTATGCCAGCCAGCGGCCACAGTTACATCAGGCATTACAGCAGCTATTACCGCAATTAGCACAATGGCCGCTTAGCCGTAAGCTAAAATGGCAACTGGATGTCGATGCCATTGATCTGAACTAATGGCTTAGCCAGCGCGGCTGTATTTCTTTTTCGACATAACCTTGTAGAATAGCCGCTATTAGTAAGCTTACAGGCGCTTAAATTCGTATTATGCCGCAAAAAGATTATGTCAGGGCCAGTCGCCCTAAGCCAAAACCCAAAGCTAAAGCTCAGCCAAGGCGCAGTAATGGCCGTCAGACCAAGGCCGCGCGCCCTTGGTTATTAATCGGTCTGACTCTGTGCTTATTAATTGGCTTTGGCATAGGATTATACCTGCTTGGTCAGCAACCGGCAGAACAGGTTCCGTTAGTATCAGAGCCTGCTAAGCCAGTCAAAAAAGATGAGTTACCAGCACGTCCTACTCAGGAACCCTACCAGTATATTACTGAGCTGGAGAATAAAGAAGTGGTGGTTGATGTGGAGGAACAGCAACGACTGGGCCCGTTTCAGATGCAATGTGGCTCCTTTCGCCAGCAACAACAAGCTGAAGCCATGAAAGCGCAAATTGCCTTTGCCGGTATCGCCTCTACGGTGCGCCGTACCGAGGGTACTAATGGCGTCTGGTTCCGGGTGGTGTTAGGCCCTTATGAATCGCGCCGTGCAGCAACCGTTGATCGTAACCGGCTGCAGCAACAAAACATCAATGGTTGTCAAATCTGGAATTGGACCTGAATCCAGACTTGAAATCATCGCAATGCAACCTCACTTAAAGCCTTAGGTTAATTCGCCACAAGGCTTTATTCATGACAACTATCGTTTCTGTTCGCCGTAATGGCCAGGTCGCTATTGGCGGCGATGGCCAGGTATCGCTTGGTAATACCGTAATGAAAGGTAATGCCCGCAAAGTTCGCCGTTTATATCATAATAAAGTGCTGGCCGGATTTGCCGGCGGCACAGCCGATGCGTTCACGCTATTTGAACGCTTTGAAGCCAAATTAGAGCTGCATCAGGGGCATTTAATGCGTGCCGCCGTAGAACTGGCTAAAGACTGGCGCACTGATCGCATGCTCAGAAAGCTCGAGGCCTTACTGGCAGTGGCCGATGCCAACAGCTCTCTTATCATCACCGGCAATGGCGATGTAGTGCAGCCCGAACATGACCTTATTGCCATTGGCAGCGGCGGCCCTTTTGCTCAGGCTGCGGCCACAGCACTACTGCAAAACACTGAACTGAATGCGCATGACATCGTGGAAAAAAGCCTGAACATCGCCGGTGACATCTGTGTGTTCACCAATCACCACCATACCATTGAACTCTTATAAGCAGGTACTGCATGTCTGATATGACCCCAAGAGAAATCGTCCATGAACTGGACCGCCATATTATCGGGCAGCATAAAGCCAAACGCGCTGTCGCTATTGCCCTGCGTAATCGCTGGCGCCGTATGCAGTTGCCCGCAGCATTGCGCCAGGAAGTGACCCCAAAAAACATCTTAATGATCGGCCCCACCGGCGTGGGTAAAACTGAAATTGCCCGCCGCCTGGCCAAACTGGCCAATGCGCCTTTTATCAAGGTTGAAGCGACCAAGTTCACAGAAGTGGGCTATGTCGGTAAAGAAGTAGAAAGCATTATTCGCGATCTGACCGACAGCGCAGTAAAAATGCTACGTGAGCAAGCTATTGCCAAAAACCGCTTTCGCGCTGAAGAAGCTGCCGAAGAGCGTATTTTAGATGTCCTGTTACCCCGGCCGCAACAATCTGCCTGGAGTGAATCAGACAGCAGCAGTACCGAATCCAATACCCGTCAGGTATTTCGTAAAAAGCTGCGCGAAGGCCAATTGGATGATAAAGAAATAGAACTGGAGCTGTCACAAAGCACCATGGGCATTGAAATTATGGCACCGCCGGGCATGGAAGAGATGACCTCGCAGCTGCAAAGCATGTTTCAGAACCTGGGGCAGGACAAAAAAAAGAAACGCAAACTGAAAATCAAAGATGCCTTTAAACAGCTGATTGAAGAAGAAGCCGCCCGCTTAATTAACCCGGAAGAGCTAAAAGCTCAGGCACTCGAAGCCGTAGAGCAAAACGGCATCGTATTTTTGGATGAAATTGACAAAATTTGTAAGCGCGGTGAAACCAGTGGCCCTGATGTCTCACGTGAGGGTGTGCAACGCGATTTACTGCCGTTAATTGAAGGCTGCACCGTCAATACCAAGCATGGCATGGTCAAAACCGATCATATTTTGTTTATTGCCTCCGGCGCCTTTCAAATGAGCAAGCCTTCCGATCTGGTCCCTGAGTTACAAGGGCGCTTACCGATCCGCGTGGAACTGGAAGCGCTGACAGCCGCAGACTTCGAGCGAATTTTGACCGAGCCTAAAGCCTCACTGACTGAACAGTCCATTGCCATGCTCGCTACCGAAGGGGTCAACATTAGCTTCAGTCCAGAGGGTATTAAGCGCATCGCCGCAGCAGCCTTTCAGGTCAACGAAACCACCGAAAATATTGGAGCCCGTCGTTTATACACGGTAATGGAGCGTTTACTGGAAGATATTTCTTACGACGCGGCCGATCATGCCGGCCAGCACATCGACATTACCGACGACTATGTCGAGCAACATCTGGGTGCTCTGGTACAGGATGAAGATTTAAGCCGGTTTATACTCTAACTTATGACGCTTAGCCGACTGCATTATCATCAGCAACGCCGTTTACTGGATCTGGTATTCAGTGACGGCACTTTACTAAGCTTAACTGCCGAGTTTTTGCGGGTACATTCCCCCTCGGCTGAAGTGCGCGGTCATGGTAAACCTAAACTGGTGGCCAATAAACGTCAGGTGGCCATCCGGGCGATAAGCCCGGTGGGGCATTATGGGGTGCGTTTAAGTTTTGATGATGGCCACGATAGTGGCCTTTACAGTTTTGACTATTTGCTGCAGTTAGCCCGAGAGCATCAGGCATTATGGCAGCAATATCTGGCACAACTTAAAGCAGCTAACGCCAGTCGCGATACCCTGGTGTCGGTGCGCCAGCTGAGTTAGCTGCCAATTTCGTCAGCGGTTCAGGCTTTAAAAATTTGCACGCTTTGCCGCAAACTCGCTGCTTGCTGCGATACTTCTTCACTGATCGCCGCATTTTGCTGAGCATAACCAAAAGTATCCTCTGACAGATCGCGAATTTTCACTACGTTCTTATTCACTTCTGCGGCCACATGGCTCTGCTGCTCAATGGCTGCCGCGATTTGCGTGGTCATATCCATAATATTGGTGACATCGGCGGTGATTTCGCTCAGTAAGGTCATGGCAACGCCCGCCTGATCAGCGCTATCACTACCCTGCTGCCGACATTGCTGCATCACCTCAACAATTTGTCGGGTACGGCCTTGCAGTGCCGCAATAATCTCTTCGATTTGCCGGGTGGACTGGGCCGTGCGTTGTGCCAGATGACGCACCTCATCGGCTACCACCGCAAAACCTCGGCCTTGATCGCCAGCCCTGGCCGCTTCAATAGCGGCATTTAATGCCAGCAAGTTAGTTTGCTCAGCAATCGCTCTAATCACATCCAGCACCGAACCTATGGTCTGGCTGTCCTTTTCCAATTCAGATATTACACCGGTAGCACTTTGCAGCCGGGTTGATAATTGTTGAATTTGCTTAACGGTTTGCTCAACTTCCTGCCGGCCACTATGCGCATTTTGATTAGTGGCATCCGCTTTGGCGGCAGTCATTTCGGTATTGCTGGCAATTTCATTGATGGTAGCACCCATTTCCGTGACAGCTGTCGCCACCATATCCGTTTCAGATTGCTGGCGCTGCATGCCCTGACTAGTACCCGCTGTCGATTTGGCCAGTTCCGCCGTCGCCTGATCCAGCATGCTTAGCGCTTCGTTCACGGTACGGATTAAATGCTGGAAATCACTGAGCATCGCATTAAAATCACGAGCCAGGGTACTCATTTCATCTTGACCTGAGTCATCGACCCGTTGCCGGAAGTCATGTTCAGTACGAATCAACCCTATAGTCTGACACACCGCCAATACTGGCCGTAAAATGCTGCGGCTGGTCACACCTACCAGACTTAAGCCCAATGCCAGTATTACCAGACAAAACAGCAGTGCCCGGGTTTGACTACGTTTGACTGCTGAGGTAATAGCTCCAGTCGTTGCCTCCGCCATCTCGGCCAGACTGGTTTCGGTTTGGTGAATAGCACTGCGCATTTGTCCGGTTAAACCGACGGTTTCGGTCAGCCCCAGCTGCTGCATCGCTGAGCTCAGTGCCGTAAAACCACTCTGGTAGCGCTCGGCCAGCGCCAGACTATCGCTGCCAGAGCTTTGTAAGCTTCGCAGCAAAGGGGCAATGGTTTGGTTAAAACGCTCCACATAGGTTTCATCACTGCGCAGTAAAAAATCTTTTTCATGACGGCGTAACTGTAAAACCGAGATAACCAGCTCAGGTTGATTCAACTGCTCTAAACGCTGCTCCAACTGCTGCACCGCAGCACGTAGCTCGCCCTGCAAACCATCATTTGCTGTTAAACCAATGCGCTGCTGTAGCGCTACTAACTGATTGAATGACGTCTGGTATTGCTCGGCAAACTGTAAAAACTGCTGCAATGGTGCCTGATCAATATTGTGACGAGCCAATAACTGGCGCAATTCCGTGCTACGTTCGCGCATCAGGGAAACTCTGTCGCTATGGCGTTGCAGGTAACGTAACTCAGTGCGCATCACAAAATCTTTTTCATGCCGGCGTAGCATCAAAACATCAGTATTCAGTTGCTCTACTAGTTGTTGGGTGCGCGCCAGACTGGTCAACTGCTGACTTTGCATAAATAAAATCAGCAGCATCGCAAGAATAGCTAACATCAGGGTTGCAGCAATTAAAAATAAGCGTTGTTTAATGGTAAAACGGCGCATTAAAGACATCGTCAACTCCAATAGATATAGCTAAACTACTCTTAGCATAGAAGCATAAAACAAAAACTGTTAAACACTGTACAAAAGTTTTTCAGGTCGACTTTTTCAGGGACAACTGACTATAGCTAAACTGCTGATAAAAAAGTAATGCCTCAGCTTCTGGTAAAGGTTTAGCAATCAAATAACCTTGCACAGCATCACAAGACAAGGCCCGTAAAATTGCCAATTGCTCACTGCTTTCCACCCCCTCAGCCAATATACGTTTCCCTAGCCCTTGCGCCAGCCGGATCATGGTTTTGACGATCATCATATCTGAGTCGTTTTTTGCCATATCAGCGACAAAACTGCGGTCAATTTTAATTTTATCAATCGGCATACGCCGTAAATATGCCAATGAAGAATAGCCTGTGCCAAAATCGTCAATAGATACGCGAATACCCATCTGCTGCAGTTCCAGTACATAGTTAGAACCTTTTTCCATATCCAGCATCGCAGTATTTTCAGTAATTTCCAGCTCCAGCAAACCCGGCGGTAGCTGATTCTGCGTTAATAACTGTTGTAATTCACGCTTTAAGCCATCCTGCTGAAAATGAATGGGAGACATATTTACTGCCAGCGGAATAGCTAACCCTGCTTGCTTCCAGCGACTAAGGGTTAATACCGCCTTACGTAAAATCAGGAAATCCAGCTGCTGACTCAAATCAAGTTGCTCTACAAAGGGTAAAAACTGGCCTGGCATCAGTAAGCCACGCTGCGGATGCTGCCAGCGTACCAGCACTTCACAACCTTCCAGTTTATCCTGGCGCAAACTGAGTTGCGGTTGAAAATACAGTACAAATTGATCATTAGCCATCGCATCTAACAGCTCACTTTCCCAGCCAATGAGCCGGGCGGTTTCTTCTTCCATACCCGGTTGATAACTAAGCCAGCTGGTTTGCAGGCGTTTAGCCTGATGAAAAGCAATATTGGCTTTTTGCAGTAACTGCTCAGCGTTGGTGGCATGTTCAGGGTAAAGCGCAACACCAATACTGGTGGTCAGTTTTAAAGGACCGCTGTCTAGTAAAAAGGGTTTTTCTATCAACTGCTGTACATGTTGCAACGCGTATTGAAATTGTTTTTCATGAGCGACATCAGACAGCACCAACGCAAAAATATCACCGCCGGTGCGGGCAATCAGTTCGGGTTTTAACACGCTTTGCTCAAAGCGGCGGATCACTTCACGTAAAATTCTATCGCCTTGTTTTAAACCTACCGATTCGTTAACGGTTTTAAATTTATCTAACCCCAACATCAACATCACTTGTGCTGGTACCTGCTGCTGACTCAAGCGCTGTTGCAATTGCAGCAACAGTGCATCGCGGTTTAGTGCGCCAGTTAACTGATCGTGTTGATCCAGATAGCGGGTTTTTTCAGCTAACTGCATGCTGAGGTTGCGCTCGTTCTCCTGCAGCCAGATAAACAATGCCAGTGATAATAACACCAGCAATAAGAGTTCAACCGATTTGTAGACAAAAATCACACTGGAAGTCGAGAAAACCCAAGGATGAACAACATCACTGATGGCGGCCACCAGATATAACAACCCCCAGCACATCATGGCTAAGGCGGCTAAAGGCTCGCCAACAAACTTTCCCTGTCTGGGCCTTTGCCACAGCCATAAACCAGACAATAAAATTACTGATCCCATTAACGAAAAACGCAGGTGGATAGTTAACAGCCGTCGGACCGACAGCTCATCGCTTATCAGCCACAGGGGTAACTCACTGGCGAGACTTAACAGCATTAACCCACATAAAATCAGCCAAATTAGCTTATTTTTGGCAGGTGTGTTTATCACTGTATTGCCGCTGTAAATCATCCCCAGCAGTAACATCGCCGCAAATACATAACTGCTAAACAGCGACAAAACATTAAGTGGAAAGGCCAATACCGATTGCCCCAAAGGGGTAGCATTAAATAGCAGCACGATAAGCTGATAACCAGCAAAGCTGCTAAAGGCCCAAAACCATTTCTTCAGGTAATGTTGTTGATAAATACTATAAAAATACCAGAACAGGCCGCTTAACATTAGAGCCATGCCCAGCTGGGTGAGATAAAGTGTTAAACGGGCGAAGATTTCTGTTGGCACCTGATAGGCTTCCACTAGATAAGTACATCTACCTTAGCAAAGAACTTTGCTTCCCAGCAAGCCACTGGCTGATAGTAAAGAATAATATTATCTTGAGCTTAGCTGGGGTCAGGCTATACTGTGCGAAAGTCATGTCTAGCCCGGAGCGCCCGATGGAATATAACACCTCAGAATTATGCGACCTGTTTGCAGAGCAGGTAGACGTAGTTGAGCCAATTTTTGCCAATTATGGTGGCAGACGTTCCTTTGGCGGCCAGATCCATACCATTAAATGCTTTGAAGATAATGGCTTAATTCGCCAGATGCTGGCTGACCCCGGTATTGGCAAGGTATTGCTGATTGATGGCGGAGGCTCAGCCCGACGTGCCTTACTGGATGCAGAATTAGTGTCACTGGCAGCGACCAATGGTTGGGAAGGCATTGTCTGTTACGGCAGTGTCCGTGATTTAGATGCGCTGGAAGATTTTGATATTGGTATTCAGGCTGTTAATGCCATTCCTATTGGGGCTGATGATAGCGGCTTTGGTGAAACCGAAGTGCCGGTTAATTTTGCCGGTGTCACTTTTTTACCGGGCGACCATCTGTATGCCGATAGCACTGGCATCATTATGTCTCCAGAGCCATTAGATATTGAATAGTGGCTATATATGTTTCACCTTAAGACGTTTACCACAGCGCAGCTAGGCAGCTATCTCCAACATCGGGCTAATGAAGTCAGGTTTGGTCAGGCGCTTAGCTTGCCAGCTACCGATGCTGATTTAACGCAGATACTGCAACAGCACGCCATGGCAGGTGGTCGCTATGTGCTACTGGGTATACCAGAAGATATTGGCCCCAGAGCCAACGGCGGCATGAGCGGTGCAGCTGAAGCCTGGCCAGCTTTTTTACAACGCTTTGTCAATTTACAGCATAATGGGTTATTGCCAGTGCAGCAGATTTTGCTGCTTGGCAGCATCAATTGTGATGATTTATTACCTGAAAATGAAGCGTCAGCAACCACACCTACGCTACAACAACTACGTACTGCCTGCGCTGAGCTCGATAAACGGGTTGAGCCTGTTGTAACGGCTATTTTTGTGGCAGGTTTAATACCGATAGTGATTGGTGGCGGCCACAATAATGCACTGCCTATGCTCAGTGCCCTTTGCCAGTTTAGTGGTAGCCCGGTGAATTGTCTGAATCTCGATCCCCATGCCGATTGCCGGCCATTAGAGGGGCGGCATAGTGGCAATGGCTTTAGTTATGCTTTTGAGCAACAGCTTTTAGAAAAATATATGGTGCTGGGGCTGCACGAACAAAAGAACTCCAGCGCTACCCTTGGCTGCTTAACCCGGCACAAAGCGGATTATCTGAGTTATCAGGCCATTTTTGTACGCCAGATATTAAGCTGGCAGCAGGCTATTGAGCAGGCACTGGATAGTATTTGCCAGGAGCAACATTTAATTGGCCTGGAAGTCGATGTCGATTGTATTAACAGTGCACCGGCCAGCGCCCTTACCTACCAGGGTATTAGCCTGAGTGCAGCAGAGCAGTGTGTATATCAGACGGCGCGTATTCCTGCATGCCGCTATCTGCATTTGGCAGAAGCCGCACCAGCTCAACACCCTGCCGGATTAACCGCAGGCTACCAACAGGTGGGACAGCTGTTAACTGCCTTGGTATTGGCCTTTATCGAAGGCAAACAACAGCAGGCGCAAGCCATCTAGCTCCAATCCCCCCTTTAACGGCTAGCTGTGCGTGGCTTCGTTTTTTGTTGCCATTGCGCAAGCCAACTGGGAAATCCAGCCAGTTCAAAGGGTTTGCTATACCAATACCCCTGCCCGAACTGGCAGCCCATCCTCAGTAGCTTATCTTCCACTTCAGCAGATTCGACGCCCTCAGCAATAACACTGAGCCCCAGATTGCGTGCCATATCGATAATAGCGCCAGTGATAGCCGACTGCATATCTGATTTATCCAGTTCACTGATAAAGCTACAGTCAATTTTCACAAATTGGATAGGCAGCTGGCGCAAATACCCCAGAGAAGAAAAGCCCGTACCAAAGTCATCCAATGCCAAACCTACACCTAACCGGTGCAGGCGCAACAAAATAGCACGGGCACGCTGTGGATCCGCCAGCAAGGCACTCTCTTTTAGCTCCAGCACCAGTTGTTGCGGTTTTATCTGGTATTGTTGAAACATAAGCTCTAACTCTTCTACCAATTCATCCTGTAGCAATTCCTTACTGGTCAGGTTTACTGCAACTTTGCTGACTAAGTTAGCGTCACTTAATGCCACTATGGCTTGCATGGCATGGGTGAGCACCCAGCGATTTAACGGATAAATAACACCCATTTCCTCTGCCAGACTCAGAAAACTTTCTGGTGCCAATAAGCCTTTGGAGGGATGTCGCCAGCGTATTAGTACTTCTGCTGCCACCACCTGCCTGGACGTCATATGAATTTGCGGCTGCACATAGAGTTGTAACTGATCTTCAGCAATGGCCTGCCGCAGTTCAGCCATAAAAGCCAGCTTTTCAGCAGTATAATTGAGCATTGCTGGCTCAAATAACGGGCTGTTGCCACGCTGCCATTGATGATGCTGTAATGCCAGATAAGCGCACTCAAGTAGTTCGTTGAGTTGTGTACTGTGCGATGGATAAAGGGATATGCCAGACACCAGCTGATAATCAATGGCACAGCCATGCACCAACATACCTTGTGGTACAGTTCGCTCTAATTGAGTGGCCAGATATTCAGCCCGGCTATGTTTGGCACTATCATCTAACCAGATAGCGAAATCCACTCCGCCCAGGTGACAAACCCGGATCGGCAGTTGCTGCCGGTATTCGAAAGTCAGAATGCCGTCTTCCTGCTGCAATTGATTATTCAGCCGTTGACCAATTTGTGCCAGGATCATATTACTGTTGCTATGCCCTAGTAACTGGTTTATTTGCTCAAACCCGGCGACTTTAAAAATCAGCAACGCAAAGGTGCGCTCAGGGGAGCGCAGTAACAATTGCTCTAAATGCTGTTGCAGAGCTAATTTATTCGGAAAACCACTGATATCATCATGCAGGGAATAAAACCCGGCCGCAGCAGGGGGTTGCTGTCTAATTCGTTGCAGCTGGTATCGTTGCCAAAACAGATAGCCACTTAATACTAATATCAAACCGAGCAATAACAGCAAGGTGTTAGCACTGGTGGCGTCTTCAGTGGCGGCCATAGCTGAAAAGCTGCCAAGCAGCAATAAGTAAACAGGCACAGCGCACTCCCGGCAATAAACTATCTATTTAGCTTACTGCATTTAAGCTGCAAGTAAAGCCTTGCATAATTATTAAAATTTAACTTCTTTACCTTTTATAATCAGCTGCTTAAGTTTATTCACCCCCAACTGATAACACAGTTCAGCTGGCTGACTAATGTTATAACAGCCAAAATCTGCTCTAAAGCCAACGGCCAGAATACCGCGGTCAACCAGACCCAAGGCCCTGGCAGCATGACGGGTGACGCCAAGCAGCGCTTCCTGCGGAGTTAAACGAAACAGTGTGCAAGCCATGTTGAGCATCAACAGCAATGAACACAAGGGCGACGTTCCAGGATTGAGATCTGTCGCAATTGCCATGGGTACCTTATACTGCCGCAACAAGTCTATGGGTGGTAACTGGGTTTCTCGCAAAAAATAATAGGCTCCCGGTAACAGCACGGCAACGGTACCGGCTTTCGCCATTTGCGCCACACCGGTTTCATCCAGAAACTCAATATGATCTGCTGATAAACCAGCGAACTCGGCGACTAAAGCACTGCCCCCTAATAGGGATAGCTGCTCGGCATGTGCCTTAACCGGTAAACCTAAAGCCCGGGCAGCGTTAAACACCTGGCGTGTTTGCGCAAGGGTAAAGCCTATCCCTTCGCAAAATACATCTACCGCATCAATCAAACCAAGAGCATTTAGCTCAGGCAGCATCTCACATACAGCATTAATATAACCATCAGCATTATTAGCAAACTCAAAAGGTAAGGCATGCGCGCCCAAAAAGGTCTTTTCAATACTAATAGGGTGATGCTTATCCAGCTCAGCGGCAACCTCCAGTATTTTTTGCTCGTTGGCCAAATCCAGGCCATAGCCTGATTTAATCTCAACCGTAGTAACACCTTGCGCTAACAGGCTGTTTAACCGGTCTTTCGCCAGCACAAACAACTGTTCATGGCTCGCGGCACGGGTCGCGGCCACGGTTGATCTAATGCCGCCACCTGCAACAGCAATATCCTGATAACTGGCGCCATTTAACCGCATTTCAAATTCATTGGCGCGATTGCCTGCGTAAACCAAATGGGTATGGCAATCTATCAGGCCGGGTAACAGCCACTGACCTTGAGCATCATACAAAGGAGTCGCCAGCAAATCACACTCGGGTAACTCGCTGCGCGGACCTACATAAGCAATTAAGCCATCTTTAACCGCCAACACCCCCTGAGTAACAGCACCATAGGGCTGACCGTTATCGGTCATAGTGGCAATATTGGCATTTATCCAGATGGCATCAAACTGCTGCATAGAGTACTCCTGAAGACACTAGTTAAAATAATTTTACACCAACAACTTGTATATACAACCAAACTGCAGTATTTTTTATTAAGTTTATCCGGAGGGTGTTATGGCCGTCGCCAAATTTGCCGAAATTAAAGAGTTTATGCTAAGCCAGATTGAAATTGGCGCCTGGCCTGAGCACAGCCGGGTACCATCTGAAAACGAACTGGCAGAACAATTCAGTGTCAGCCGCATGACGGCGCGGCGCGCGCTTCAAGAGCTAACTGAGCAGGGCATTTTGTATCGCACTCAGGGTGTAGGCAGCTTTGTGGCGGCGCTAAAATCACAATCCTCGTTGTTAGAAATTCGCAATATTGCCGATGAAATTCACAGCCGCGGCCATGCCTACAGCGCGCATTTGTTGCAGCTGACCGAATTGCCTTGCCCTACTATCATCGCTTCTGCACTTGGGTTAAAACGCAATGAGCCAGTGTTTTTTTCGCTGATTGTCCATTTAGAGAATAACCAGCCACTGCAACTTGAAGCCCGCTACGTCAGCCCTACACTGGTGCCTGACTATGTGCAGCAAGACTTTAACCAGCAAACTCCGCATCAGTATTTAAGTTTTATTGCACCACTAACCGAAGCGGAACATACGGTCGAAGCCATCTGGCCTGACGATTTTACCTGTAAGCATTTAATACTGAAAAAGGCCGAACCCTGTTTGCGCCTGACCCGCCGCACTTTTAGTCGCGAGGGCGCCGTCAGTCTGGCTTATTTAACGTCACCTGGTAGTCGCTATCGTTTAGGTGGCCATCTGAATTTTTCGTTACCCAGCAACAAAGAGACAAGCTTATGACAGACTCACGTATTGATAACAGCCGGGTGATCCGTGCTGCACGCGGCACCAGCATTACCGCTAAAAGCTGGCAGACTGAAGCGGCAAAACGCATGTTAATGAATAACCTGGACCCGGAAGTGGCCGAGCACCCACAAGCACTGGTCGTGTATGGTGGCATTGGCCGCGCAGCACGCAACTGGCAATGCTATGACAAAATTGTCGAGGTATTAAACCGTCTGGAAGATAACCAAACCTTACTGGTGCAAAGTGGCAAACCGGTAGGCGTGTTCCCTACTCACCCGGATGCCCCCAGGGTATTAATCGCCAATTCGAATCTGGTCCCGGCCTGGGCTAACTGGCAACATTTTAATGAGTTAGACCGCAAAGGCCTGATGATGTATGGCCAAATGACAGCTGGCTCCTGGATCTATATCGGCACCCAGGGCATAGTACAAGGCACTTACGAAACTTTCGTTGCCATGGCAAAACAGCACTTTGCCGGTGATGCCAGCAACAAGTGGATCCTAACCGGCGGCTTAGGTGGTATGGGTGGCGCTCAGCCTTTAGCGGCCACCATGGCCGGTTATCACATGATCGCCTGTGAAGTAGACGAAAGCCGTATCGATTTTCGGTTAAACACTCGCTATCTGGATAAAAAAGCCTACTCACTGGATGAGGCGCTGAGCCTGCTGGAGCAAGCGAAAAAAGACAGCAAGCCGACATCTATTGGCCTGCTGGCTAACGCAGCTGATGTATTTGCCGAACTGGTCAGCCGCGGCATCACGCCTGATGTGGTCACCGATCAAACCTCTGCGCATGACCCATTAAATGGCTACCTACCTCAAGGTTGGAGCCTGCAACAAGCCATTGAGCTACGACAGACTGATGAAGCCTTGGTGGTTAAAGCCGCCAAACAGTCGATGGCGGTGCAGGTGCAGGCCATTCTGACGTTGCAGCAACGCGGCGCGGTGGCCACCGACTATGGCAACAATATCCGGCAAATGGCTAAAGATGAAGGGGTAAGCAATGCCTTTGATTTTCCTGGCTTTGTGCCGGCTTATATCCGGCCATTGTTTTGCCAGGGCATAGGCCCTTTCCGCTGGGTAGCGCTGTCGGGTAATGCTGAAGATATCTATAAAACCGATGTGAAAGTGAAAGAACTGATTCCTGATGATCCGCATTTGCATAACTGGCTGGATATGGCGCGCGAGCGCATACAGTTTCAGGGCTTGCCAGCACGCATCTGCTGGATAGGTTTAAAAGATCGGGCCCGTATTGCCCTGGCGTTTAACGAGATGGTGAAAAGTGGCGAATTAACCGCGCCGGTAGTGATTGGCCGCGATCATCTGGACTCAGGCTCAGTCGCCAGTCCGAATCGCGAAACCGAAGCCATGCTGGATGGTTCAGATGCCGTTTCCGATTGGCCTTTACTTAATGCCTTGTTAAACACAGCTGGCGGCGCTACCTGGGTATCACTGCATCATGGTGGTGGTGTTGGTATGGGTTACAGCCAGCACAGCGGCGTGGTGATAGTGGCAGACGGTACAGAGCAGGCCGCAGCCCGACTAGGCCGGGTACTATGGAACGACCCTGGCACTGGCGTAATGCGTCATGCCGATGCCGGCTACGACATAGCAATAAAGTGCGCAACCGAACAAAGCTTAGACCTGCCCATGGTAACGGAGTAAACAAGATGGCATTTTCCCTAAATATAATCCCTGGTCAATTAACCCTGGCCCAACTGCGGCAGGTGCATCTTGGCCCGGTACAACTTAGCTTAGACGCCAGCGCTTTAGCCGCCATCGACAAGTCGGCCACCTGTGTAGCTGATGTCATTAAGCAAAACAAAGTGGTATATGGCATTAATACCGGCTTTGGCTTATTGGCAAATACCCGCATAAAAAATGATGAGTTGGAACTGCTGCAACGCTCTATTGTACTGTCACATGCTGCCGGCTACGGCCAGTTTATGGCCGACAGCACTGTGCGGCTGATGATGGTATTAAAAATTAACTCACTGGCGCGCGGTTATTCGGGTATCCGCTTACAAGTGATTGAACTGTTGATACAGATGGTCAATGCCGGTTTATATCCTTGCATTCCGGAAAAAGGCTCGGTCGGGGCCTCGGGCGATCTGGCACCACTGGCTCATATGGTATTACCGCTGATTGGTGAGGGTGAAATGTGTTATCAAGGCCAGCTATATGATGCTAAAGAAGCCTTAGCCCTGGCAGGTCTGGAGCCACTCACCCTGGCAGCGAAAGAGGGTTTAGCGCTGTTAAATGGTACTCAGGCCTCTACTGCCCTGGCACTGCAAGGCTTATTCAAAGCTGAAGATCTGTTTGCTGCCGGTTGTGTTATTGGTGCTATGAGTGTCGAAGCGGCGCTGGGCAGTCGTTCACCCTTTGATGCACGCATTCATCAAGCCCGGGGTCAGCGTGGCCAGATTGATGCAGCATCGATTTACCGGCATTTGTTGCAGCAAAGCTCAGCTATTGGTCAATCACATCAGAACTGCGAAAAAGTGCAGGACCCCTACAGTTTACGTTGTCAGCCCCAGGTAATGGGCGCCTGCCTGACGCAAATTCGTCAGGCGGCAGAAGTGTTAGCGGTAGAA